>NZ_PNOZ01000079.1:0-27286 GCF_002879555.1 Verrucosispora sp. ts21
GGGGGTGGGGGTGGGGAGGGGTCAGGAGGTGGCGGTGGAGAGGGTTTTGTATTCGGTGTCGGTCAGGGTTACCTGGGCGGCGGCGACGTTCTCCTCCAGGTGGGCCACCGAGGAGGTGCCGGGGATGGGAAGCATGACGGGGGAGCGGCGCAGCAGCCAGGCCAGGGCGAGCTGGGCGGGGGTGGCGCCGTGCTCGGTGGAGATCGCGTCCAGCGGGCCGCCGGGGCGGGCCAGTTCGCCGGTGGCGATCGGGTACCACGGGATGAAGGCGATGTCGTTGCCCTCGCAGTAGGTCACGACGTCCTCGGCCTTGCGGTTGACCAGGTTGTAGAGGTTCTGCACGGAGGCGATCGGCGCGATCTGGCGGGCCGCCTCGATCTGCTCGACTGTCACCTCGGACAGGCCGATGTGCCGGATCTTGCCCTCCTCCTTGAGCAGCAGCAGCTCACCGATCTGGTCGGCCAGCGGCACCTTCGCATCGATGCGGTGCAGCTGGTAGAGCCCGATGCTCTCCAGGCCCAGGTGGCGCAGGCTCAGCTCGCACTGCTGACGCAGATACTCCGGCCGACCGAGGGGACGCCAGTCACCCGGGCCGCTGCGCGACAGGCCGGCCTTCGTCGCAATGACCAGATCATCGGCGTACGGGTGCAGCGCCTCCTTGATCAGCAGCTCCGAGACGAACGGCCCGTACGAGTCGGCGGTGTCGATGAACGTCACGCCCAGCTCGTACGCCCGGCGCAGCACCCGTACCGCCTCGGCCGGGTCCTTCGGGTCGCCCCAGACGCCCGGGCCGGTGATCTGCATTGCCCCGTACCCGAGCCGGTCGACGGTCAGGTCACCGCCGATCCGGTAGGTGCCGGAGGCCTTGGCGGGTCGAGTGTCAGCATTGCTCGCCATGTCATTCCCATCGCGTCGATCGTCCTCGTCGGCCAATCTAGCCGTCATCACGGCTCCCCGCTCCGATCGCGACACCATCGCGGTACGCCCCGGATCTGCTGAGCGCCCGGTGCGACCTGCCGGTTCATGCAAGGCTGGACGGTACCGCCGCGTGTGCCGCCGTCGGGCGCAGACGGGCCGCGAAAGGGCGGGCCGCGAAAGGGAGCGTCATGACCGCAGAGCCGAACCTCGACTTCGCGCTTGACACGTACGAGTGCATCGTGCTTTATCCCGGCACGGCCGGACGGGCGCTGCCCCCCGAGACCATCCAACGGTTGCAGGCCGAGCACGCCGAACACATGCAGGCGCTCCAGCGGCGGGGCATCATCCTGGTGGTCGGAGCGGTCGACGGCAACGAAGCCCGGGAGCCGGACCCGCCGCTGGGCTTCGGTCTGGCCCGCACCGGCTCGGTCGACGACGTGCGCAGCGTGATGGAGGCCGACCCGGCGGTGCAGGCCGGGCTCTACCGGGTGGACGTGATGACCTTCCTCTGTCCGGCCGGTTCGCTCGAGTTTCCGCTGGTCAAGACGGAAAGCTGAACGGCAGAGCGGGTTGACTTTCGGCAATCGTGCGGTCACGAGCGGTTGTCGGAACGGAGCGGCTCGGCGCACCCTGGCATGGGAGGCGTACCATTCCGGCGCGCGGTCGCTGATGCCCGCCATCGACGTTCCGGCGTGGCTACGCCCGCCGGCAGCGCGCGTACGTCGCGCGCCGTTGGACAATTGTTCCGCTTTGCGCAAGGGGTCGGCCCGTGGTCCGACCCGGAGGAGAGACTAGCCTGATGGGCGTGACACGCCGCGCGAAGATCGTTTGTACTCTTGGTCCCGCCACCTCGTCGCCCGAGCGCATCCGTGGGCTCGTCGAGGCCGGCATGAACGTGGCGAGGCTGAACTTCAGCCACGGCAGCCACGCCGATCACGAGGCGGTCTACCACCTGGTCCGCGAGGCATCGGAGGCGACCGGCAAGCCGGTGGCGATCCTGGCCGACCTGCAGGGGCCGAAGATCCGGCTGGGCCGCTTCGCCGACGGCCCGCACGAGTGGCGCACCGGCGACTCCGTGGTGATCACCGGAGACGACGTGTTGGGTAGCAAGGAGCGGGTCTCCTGCACCTACCGCAAGCTGCCGCAGGAGGTCAAGCCCGGTGACCGGCTGCTGATCGACGACGGTCGGGTGGCCGTCGAGGTCACCGACGTCACCGGCAACGACATCCGGGTGCTTGTCACCGAGGGTGGGCCGGTCAGCAACAACAAGGGCGTTTCGCTGCCCAACGTGGCGGTCAGCGTGCCCGCCATGTCCGACAAGGACGCCGAGGACCTGCGCTTCGCCCTCGGGCTCGGGGTCGACCTGGTCGCGCTCTCCTTCGTCCGCTCCGCCGACGACATCAAGCTGTGTCACGGCATCATGAACGAGGTCGGCGTACACCGGCCGGTGCTGGCCAAGGTCGAGAAGCCGGAGGCGGTCGACCACCTGGAGGCCATCGTGCTGGCCTTCGACGGCGTGATGGTCGCCCGCGGTGACCTCGGCGTGGAGCTGCCGCTGGACGAGGTGCCGCTGGTGCAGAAGCGCGCCGTGCAGTTGTGCCGGGAGAACGCCAAGCCGGTCATCGTGGCCACCCAGATGCTCGACTCGATGATCGAGAATTCGCGGCCCACCCGCGCCGAGGCCTCCGACGTCGCCAACGCGGTGCTCGACGGTGCCGACGCGGTGATGCTCTCCGGTGAGACCAGCGTGGGCAAGTACCCCGTGCTCACCGTCAGCACCATGGCCAAGATCGTCAGCACCACCGAGTCGGGCTCGATCGCCGTCCCCCGCCTCCAGCACGACCCGCGTACACACGGTGGCGCCCTCACCGTCGCCGCGTCCTCGATCGCCCGGGCCATCGGCGCCAAGGCGCTTGTCGCCTTCTCGCAGACCGGCGACACCGTGCGCCGGCTCAGCCGGCTGCACTGCGACCTGCCGCTGCTGGCCTTCACCCCGGTCCCGGAGGTACGCAGCCAGCTCGCCCTCTGCTGGGGCGTGGAGACCTTCCTGATGCCGTTCGTGCAGCACACCGACGACATGTTCCGGCAGGTCGACCAGGCGCTGCTCGGGCTCAACCGGGCCACCCCGGGCGACTACGTGGTGATCGTGGCGGGCAGCCCGCCCGGCACCCCCGGCTCCACCAACACCCTGCGGGTGCACCAGCTCGGTTCGCTCGTCGACGCCGCCTCGGCGCGGGCCCTGCAGTGACCGACGACCAGGTGCTCGTCGGTCAGGCCGCCGTCGACCAGCTGCTGGAGGTTCTCGACCTGGTGCCGACCGGCACCAGGTCGTTCCGGGGGATGAGCCCCCCGGTCGGACCCCAGCGGGTGTACGGCGGACAGGTCGCCGGCCAGGCCCTGGTCGCTGCCGGCCGCACCGTCGACCCGGAGCGGGTGGTCCACTCGCTGCACGGCTACTTCGTGCGCCCCGGTGACCCGGTCGAGCCGATCGAGTACGAGGTGGAGAGCATCCGGGACGGCCGGTCCTTCTCGGTACGCCGCTCGGTGGCGCTGCAACACGGCGAGCCGATCTTCTTCATGTCGGCGTCGTTCCAGCGCCCCGAGGAAGGGCTGGACCACCACGCCCCCGTCCCGCCGGACGTGCCCGCGCCCGACCAGGTGCCCACCATGTCCGACCGGCTGGCCCGCTACCCGGAACGGCTGGGCGTCTGGGGGCAGATTCCCCGGCCCATCGACGTACGCTACGTCGGCGAGCCCGGCTGGGTACGCCCCGGCGACCGCCCCGCGGACCCGCACCAGCGGGTGTGGATGCGCATCGACGGCAAGCTCCCCGACGATCCGCTGCTGCACGCCTGTGCCCTCACCTACGCCTCCGACCTCACCCTGCTCGACTCGGTGCTCTCGGTGCACGGCGAGGTGTGGGGCCCCGGCGGTGTGGTGGGCGCGAGCCTCGACCACGCGGTGTGGTTCCACCGGCCGTTCCGCGCCGACGAGTGGTTCCTCTACGACTGCTGGAGCCCGTCGGCCTCCGGCGCGCGGGGCCTGGCCACCGGCAGGTTGTTCACCGTCGACGGACGGCACATCGCCAGCGTCGTCCAAGAGGGACTGCTGCGCCGCGTCGGCGCCTGACCCGGCGGCCGTACCATCCGGATCAGCCGATCGGTGCAGGGGTGATCGTCCAGGTGGAGCCGCGGGCCGACTAACCTGTCGGGCATGCGACTCTCCGCCCGGGTGGACTACGCCCTTCGAGCGGTCACCGAGCTGGCCTCGGTGGCCGGGGCCGGGCGTGGCCGTCCGGTGACCGCCGACCAGATCGCCCGCGCCCAGGACATCCCGCCGAAGTTCCTGGAGAGCATCCTGCTGCAACTGCGCCGCGGCGGCATCATGCAAGCCCAGCGGGGCCCCGAAGGCGGCTACTGGCTGGCCCGGCCCGCCGAGGAGATCTCCCTGGCCGACGTGATCCGGGTGATCGACGGCCCACTGGCCCACATCCGCGGGCAGCGGCCCGAGCAACTCGGCTACCAGGGCGCCGCCCGAGCGTTGCAGGACGTCTGGATCGCGTTGCGCGCCAACGAACGCCAGATCCTCGAACTGGTCACCGTCGCCGACGTCGCGCAGGGCACGCTGCCCGAGCAGGTCACCAAGCTGGTCTCCGACCCCCGCGCCTGGACCTGACCCCCGCGCCTGGACCTGCCCCCCCGCGCCTGGACCTGTCACGCCCGCTGCTGGACTTGCCAGCCACTCCTGGACCTGGCGCGCGCCCTGCTCGGCCGCGCCGGCAGAGGTATGCCTCGGCCCCTTTGCTCTGCTTCAACCGACGCACCGATTTCCGCACGGGATCGGTGCGTGGAGTGAAGCAGAGCAAAGGGGCCGAGGTGGGGAACGGGTGCCCAGGTGGGCAAGGGATGCTTCGGGGTGGGCCGGCGGTGGCTCGGGTGGGGGCCTGGGGTGGGGGAGCGACGAGGGTGTCGTCTCATTGACTGATCGGGGGGTTGACCGCAGGCCCTCCAATGCCGCATTGTCGACCAAGTTGATAGGAGTTGCCGAAAAGTTGGGGGACGGCCGTGCGCAAGCTGCTGGTCATCGCGCTCGTCGGGCTCGCCGCCCAACTGGTCGACGGGGCACTCGGCATGGCGTACGGGTTGACCTCCTCCACGCTGCTGCTTCTGGTCGGGGTCGCGCCGGCTGCCGCGTCCGCCTCGGTGCACCTGGCCGAGATCGGCACGACCCTCGCCGCCGGCACCGCTCACTGGCGGTTCGGCAACGTCGACTGGCGAGTGGTGACCCGCATCGCCATCCCCGGCGCGGTCGGTGCGTTCGCGGGTGCCACCTTCCTCAGTTCGCTCTCCACCGAGGCAGCCGCCCCGTGGATGGCCGCGATCCTGTTCACGCTCGGGGCGTACCTGCTGGTGCGCTTCTCCCGGCCGTTGCGTCGCAACCCGGCGGCCGGGCAGCTGCGCGGGCGGTTCCTCGGGCCTCTCGGGCTGGTCGCCGGATTCGTCGACGCCACCGGCGGCGGCGGATGGGGGCCGGTCGCCACGCCGGCCTTGCTGGTCAGCGGGCGGATGGAGCCCCGCAAGGTGATCGGCTCGGTGGACACCTCCGAGTTCCTCGTCGCAGTCTCGGCCAGCCTCGGCTTCCTCATCGGTCTGGGCACCGAGGGTTTCCTGCTGCCGATCGTGCTCGCCCTGCTCATCGGTGGTCTGATCGCCGCACCGATCGCCGCCTGGCTGGTGCGCATCGTGCCCGCCCAGATGCTCGGCGCGGCCGTCGGCGGTGTGATCGTGTTGACCAACGCCCGCATCCTGATGCGCACCGCCGAGCTGGAGGGCTCCCTGCCGGTACTGGTCTACGTGCTGCTGGCAGCCGGTTGGGTCACCGCCCTGGTGCTGGCGGTGCGGCTGGTGCTGCGGGCCCGTCGTCAGCGGGCGACCGCCGAAGCAGCCAGCCTCCAGGCGGCCAACACCGAGGCGGTCAACACCGACAAAGCCAACGCCGAGGCGGTCAACGCCGACAAAGCCAACACCGACAAAGCCGGCACCGACGACGCCGACTCGGGTGCGGCGGCAGAGCCGGAGGTTACCGCCCTCTCCGGCGCCGACCGCTGAGCGGACCGGTCAGTCGGCCAGGGCTGCCGCCTGCGAGATCAGCTCCCATGCCTCGTCGACGTGGGCCTCGGTGGTCTGCGGGGCGCCGACCGCCAGACGCAACGTGTGCCGGCCGGCCACCCGGGTGTGCGTCAGATAGACCCGGCCGGTGCCGTTGACCGCCGCCAGCAGGCGTTCGTTCGGCCCGTCCGCGCCGCGCAACCGGAAACACACAAGGCTGTACGGGTGCGGGGCCATCAGTTCGAACCGGTCGTCGGCGCGTACCCGGTCGGCGAACCGGGCGGCCAGTGCCACCCCGCGCCGGATGTGCTCGCGCAGGCCGTCGACGCCGTACCAGCGCAGCACGAACCACAGTTTCAGGGCACGGAACCGTCGACCCAGCGGCACCTGCCAGTCCCGGTAGTCGATCACCGCACCGGATTCGGTGGCGGCGTTGCGCAGGTACTCCGGCAGGACGGTCAGCGCCTGCACCAGCTCACCGGCGTCGGCCACCCAGAACGCGTCGCAGTCGAAGCCGGTGAGCAGCCACTTGTGCGGGTCGAAGCAGTAGGAGTCGGCGTACTCCAGACCGGCGTGGCCGAACCGCAACTCCGGGCAGATCGCCGCCGCCCCGGCGTACGCGGCGTCGACGTGCAGGAACACCCGGTGCTCGGCGCAGATCGGGCCGATCTGCGGCAGCGGGTCGATCGCCGTGGTGGAGGTGGTGCCCACGGTCGCCACCACCAGGGCCGGCACCACCCCGGCGGCCCGGTCCGCCTCGATCGCCGCCCGCAGCGCCGCCGGTGACATGGCCCGGGTCACCGGATCCACCTCGATCAGCCGTACCCCGTCGGCGCCCAGCCCGGCGATCCGGGCCGCCTTCTCGACCGACGAGTGCGCCTCGGTCGACGCGTACACCCGGTAGCGGCGGTCGACGCCCGCCTCGCGCCAGCGCCCGCCACCGGCCCGGTGCAGGGCGACCAGGGTGGCCACCAGCGTGGCCGACGAGGCCGAGTCCTGGATGACCCCGCCGCCGGGACCGGTGGAGCGGAACCGGGCCGGCAGGTCCAACGCCTGGGCCAGCCAGTCGAGCATCACCGTCTCCAGCTCGGTGCAGGCCGGTCCGGTGGCCCAGAGCATGCCCTGCACGCCGAGACCGGCACTGACCATGTCACCCAGCACGCTGGGACCGCTGGTGTTGGCCGGGAAGTACCCGAAGAAGCCCGGATGCTGCCAGTGGGTCAATCCGGGTGCGACCAGCTTGTCCAGGTCGGCGAGGACGGACTCGACTGGTTCGCCCTCAGCCGGCGGATCGGTCGGCAACCCGGCCGCCACCGCGTCGGGCCGGCCCTGCGAGGTCACCGGGCGCTCGGCAACTGTGGCCCAGTAGTCGGCGATCCAGTCGACGACCGCGTACCCGGCCTGACGGAACTCCTCCGGTGTCATGTGCGCTGCCACCGGAGGAGTTGACCAAAAGGGCTGGCCCGGAAGCAAGCTGTGGCCAACCGATTGTGTGCCGAAAACGCGTGCCCTAGCATCGCAGCTGCGCGGGAAACCAATTACCGACGTCGATGCGTCGGGATCTCTGCCGCCAGCGCGGCACCCGCCGGCGACGGGCACGCCGGCGAAGCCACCACTGCCGCGCGCCCGACCTCCACCGGAGGACCTCCATGCCCCGCACCGTCCGTCGGGTCATCGTGCTCGCCACCGCCACGGCAACCACCCTCGCCGCCGGCGTACTTACCAACCTGACCGCCTCGGCCGCCGCCACCGGCTGCCGCGTCGACTACCGCATCACCAACCAGTGGGGCGGCGGCTTCGGCGCCGACGTCACCGTCACCAACCTCGGTGACCCGCTCAACGGCTGGACGCTGACCTGGGCCTGGCCCGCCGCCGGCCAGCAGGTCACCCACGCCTGGAACGCCACGGTCAGCCAGTCCGGCGCGCAGGTCAGCGCCCGCAACGTCGACTACAACGCCACCATCGGCAGCAACGCCAGCACCGGCTTCGGGTTCAACGGCTCGTGGACCGGCACCAACCCGGTGCCCACCAGCTTCGCCCTCAACGGCACGACCTGCACCGGCGACACCACTCCGACCACCCCGCCGCCGACGACCCCACCGCCCACCACACCACCGCCCACCACACCACCTCCGACGACGCCGCCGCCCACGACTCCGCCTCCGACCACCCCGCCGCCGACGACTCCACCACCCGGGTCGATGCAGGCGGAGAACCTGGACCGAGGGTTGGTCAGCGTCCGGTCCGGGTCGGCCAACCTGGTCTCCTGGCGGCTGCTGGGCACCGAGACCACCGGGGTGGCGTTCAACCTCTACCGGGGCGGCACCCGGGTGAACTCCAGCCCGATCACCGGGGCCACCAACTACCTGGACAGCGGGGCCGCCGCCGGTGCCACGTACACCGTGCGGGCCGTGGTGAACGGCGTCGAACAGGCCGACTCCGCCCCGGCGTTGCAGTTCCCGGCCGGCTACCTCGACGTACCGTTGCAGGTCCCGCCCGGCGGCACCACACCCAGCGGTGAGGCGTACAGCTACTCGGCCAACGACGCCAGCGTCGGCGACCTCGACGGCGACGGCAGGTACGAGTTCGTGCTCAAGTGGGAGCCGTCCAACGCCAAGGACAACTCGCAGTCCGGCTACACCGGCAACGTCTACGTCGACGCGTACACCCTCACCGGCGCCCGGCTGTGGCGCATCGACCTGGGGCGCAACATCCGCGCCGGCGCCCACTACACCCAGTTCCAGGTGTACGACTACGACGGTGACGGCCGCGCCGAAGTGGCAATGAAGACCGCCGACGGCACCCGTTCCGGCACCGGGCAGGTGATCGGCAACGCGAGCGCCGACCACCGCAACTCCAGCGGCTACGTGCTCGCCGGCCCGGAGTACCTGACCATGTTCGACGGTCGTACCGGTGCCGCCCTCTCCACCGTCAACTACGACCCGCCCCGCGGCACCGTCTCCTCCTGGGGCGACTCGTACGGCAACCGGGTCGACCGGTTCCTCGCCGCCACCGCCTACCTCGACGGCCAACGCCCCTCACTGATCATGGCTCGGGGCTACTACACCCGCGCGGTCGTCGCCGCCTGGGACTTCCGCAACGGCAGCCTCACCAGGCGGTGGACCTTCGACTCCAACGCCAGCGGCAACGGCGCCGCCGCCGGGCAGGGCAACCACAACCTGTCCGTCGCCGACGTCGACGCAGACGGCCGACAGGAGATCGTCTACGGTGCCGCCACCATCGACGACAACGGTCGACTACTGCACTCCACCGCCACCGGCCACGGCGACGCCATGCACGTCGGCGACCTCGACCCGACCCGACCCGGCCTGGAAGTCTTCAAGGTCAACGAGGACGGCAGCAAACCCAGCTCCTACCTCGCCGACGCCCGCACCGGCCAGCTCATCTGGTCCACCCCGCCCGGCGGGGACAACGGCCGGGGCGTCTCCGGCGACATCTGGGCCGGCAGCCCCGGCGCGGAATCCTGGTCCTCGGCGGTCAGCGGCCTGAACAACACCCGAGGCCAGAACGTCGGCCGCAAACCGTCCTCGACCAACTTCCTGATCTGGTGGGACGGCGACCCGGTACGGGAACTGCTCGACGCCACCCGCATCGACAAGTACGGCCCCAACGGCGACACCCGCCTGCTCACCGGCGCCGACGTGGCCGCCAACAACGGCACCAAGGCCACCCCGGCACTGTCCGCCGACATCCTCGGTGACTGGCGGGAAGAGGTGGTCTGGCGCACCAGCGACAGCCGGGCCCTGCGGATCTACAGCACACCCACCCCGACCAGCACCCGCATCCACACACTGATGCACGACATGCAGTACCGGGTCGCCGTGGCTTGGCAGAACACCGCCTACAACCAGCCGCCGCACCCGGGCTTCTTCCTCGGCGACGGGATGGCCGTCCCGCCCGCCCCGCGCATCTACCTGCGCTGACGCCGGGAAGCTGAAGCCTGGAGAAACGGACAGGCACCGGGCCGCAATCGCGGAATCCGCTCAACTGCGGCCCGGTGCCCCACACCGCGGCACCCCCGACCCGTCCCGACCGGAGAGTGCCGTACCACCACCGGTTATAAAGTTAAGCGCACTCCGCGTCGCGGGGGTGACGCTCCCATGAAGATCGTGTTTCACGGCACAGAACCGCTGTGACCTGGGCCACCATCACCGGCGCGCCAGACCTGCCCGGCCCGCGCCCCACGCCTGTGCCTTCACTCAGCGTCGCAGGCCCCCGGCGACCCGCTCGGCGATCAACTCGAACGACCGCACCCGGTCGTCGATGTCGTACACCATCGTGGTGAGCATCAACTCGTCCGCCCCGGTCCGCGCCAGCAGGTCGCCCAACTGCCGGGCCACCGTCTCCGGCGAGCCGGTCGCCTGCCCCTCGCGCCGCTGCGCCACGAACTCCCGCTCCAGATCGGTGTACGGGTACGCCGCCGCCTCCTCGGGCGAGGCCAACGGCTCCGGCCGCCCGGCACGCAACCGCAGGAACGACAACCCGGCCGGCCCCGCCAACCACTCGGCCCGCTCGTCGGTCTCCGCGCAGACCGCGTTCACCGCCACCATCGCGTACGGCTGCTCCAGCCACCGCGACGGGCGGAAACTCTGCCGGTACAACGCCAACGCCGGCACCGTGTGCTGCCCGCTGAAGTGATGCGCGAACGAGAACGGCAACCCCAACGCGCCGGCCAACTGGGCGCTGAACCCACTGGAACCCAGCAGCCACACCGCCGGCCGCTGACCCCGCCCCGGCGAGGCCATGATCCGCCCCGAGCGCTCCTCGTCGAAGAAGTCCATCAACGCGGCCAACTCCTGGGGGAACTTCTCCGCCGACAGCCCCTCCATCGTCCGGCGCAACGCCAGCGCGGTCACCTGGTCCGTGCCCGGCGCCCGCCCGATGCCCAGGTCGATGCGGCCCGGATGCAGCGCCTCCAGGGTGCCGAACTGCTCGGCCACCACAAGCGGCGCGTGGTTGGGCAGCATCACCCCACCCGAACCCAACCGGATCCGGCTGGTGTGCGCGGCCAGATGCGCGATCAGCACCGCCGGCGCCGACGACGCGATCGCCGGCATGTTGTGGTGCTCGGCCACCCAGAACCGGTGATAACCCAGCTCGTCGGTGCGTCGCGCCAACTCGGTGGTGTGCCGCAACGCCTCACCGGCAGACGCGCCGACTGCGACGGGGGCAAGGTCAAGAACAGAAAGCGGTACGTCGATCACAGCGGCTGCCAACCCGCGAGATGCCGGTTTTGTTCCCGCCGCGACCCCCGGCGTGATCAGCCCAACCCGCGCGCCTGCTCGAAGATCAGACTGGTCTGGGTGTGCTGCACCGCCGGATCCACCGCCAGATGATCAAGCACGAAGTCCCGCAGCGCCTCGGCCGAGGCGGCCCGCACATGCAGCACGTAATCCTCCGCCCCCGCCACATGGAACACCGACACCACCCCCGGCAGCCGCACCGAACGGGCCCGGAAGGCATCCACCGCCGCCCGCGCGTGCTCGGTCAGCCGTACCGACACCAGCGCCTGCAACGGCAGACCCAGCGCCGCCGGATCGACGTCCGCGTAGAACCCGCGGATCGCCCCGCTCTCCCGCAACGCACGGGTACGCGCCAGACAGGTCGACGGGGCCACCCGCACCCGTTCGGCCAGGGCGTTGTTCGCCAGCCGCCCGTTGGCGGACAACTCCGCCAGGATCGCGCGGTCGGTGTCGTCGAGGGCCGCGAACGGCCGTAGAACATTCGATACGAGGGGCATGAAGTGATCTTCCAGCGAACAAGTGCGCACCGGAAGGGGGGTGTTACGAATTAGTTTCAGATCTGTTGCCAAAGATGAACCGGTCATTCGATCCTGTCGGCATGACGACCGTGGACACCCGAGCCGTGCACGCCGGCCGTGAAGACCTCACCGGCCTCGGCGTCCACGTGCCGCCCATCGACCTGTCGACCACCAACCCCCTGCCCTCGGTCGACGGCGGCGGCGACGCGTACGAGGCACTCGCCACCGGCAACCCGCTACCCGCCGGCGCCAGCGCCGTCTACCAGCGGCTGTGGAACCCCACAGTGGCCCGCTTCGAAACCGCCCTCGCCGAACTCGAAGGCGCCGCCGAAGCCGTCGCCTACGCCAGCGGCATGGCCGCCCTCACCGCCGCCGTACTCGCCGCCACCCGCGACGGCAAACGCCACCTGGTCGCCGTACGCCCCCTCTACGGCGGCACCGACCACATCCTCGCCACCGGCCTGCTCGGCACCGAGGTCACCTGGGCCCGACCCGACCAGGTCGCCGCCGCCATCCGCCCGGACACCGCACTGGTCATCGCCGAAACCCCGGCCAACCCCACCCTCGACCTGCTCGACATCGCCGCCCTGGCCGAGGCCGCCGGAGACGTGCCGCTGCTGATCGACAACACCGTCGCCACCCCGATCCTGCAACAACCCGCCCGGCACGGCGCCCGGCTCGTGCTGCACAGCGCCACCAAGAGCATCGGCGGCCACGGCGACGTCCTCGCCGGAGTGGTCGCCTGCGACACCGAATGGGCCGCCCGACTGCGCCAGGTCCGCGCCGTCACCGGCGCCATCCTGCACCCCCTCGGCGGCTACCTGCTGCACCGTGGCCTGCAGACCCTGCCGCTGCGGGTCCGCACCCAGCAGGCCGGTGCCGAGAAACTCGCCGCCTGGCTCAGCGAACACCCCGCCGTCACCCGGGTGCACCACCCCGGCCTCGACGACCCCGCCGGGCTCGTCGGCCGGCAGATGTCCGGCCCCGGCAGCCTGCTCGCCTTCGAGGTACGCGGCGGCGCCCCCGCCGCCGCAGCCGTC
Organism: Verrucosispora sp. ts21; assembly: GCF_002879555.1. Classification (NCBI taxonomy): domain Bacteria; kingdom Bacillati; phylum Actinomycetota; class Actinomycetes; order Micromonosporales; family Micromonosporaceae; genus Micromonospora; species Verrucosispora sp. ts21. The sequence goes on from NZ_PNOZ01000079.1 coordinate 12,849, forward strand.
GCCGGCGCCTGCCAGCTCATCACCCACGCGGTCTCACTCGGCGGAGTCGACACCCTCATCCAGCACCCGGCGTCGCTGACCCACCGACCCGTCGAGGGCGACGCCAAACCCGCCGCCGCCCTGCTGCGCCTTTCCGTCGGCCTGGAGGACCCCGAGGACCTGCGCGAAGACCTGGCCCGGGCACTCGCCGCACACTGACACCCTGCCGCTCCGCCACGGCCGGTCCGAAGCTTCACGACTTCGGGCCGACGTGGCGGTCCAGCGCGGCGACCGCCTCACGACGCGCGACCGAGAGACTGTTGCGGCGGTTCATCGCCCACGCGATGCCGAGCAGGTCCAGCGCCCACTGGCACAAGCCCATGATGTCGGAGGACTCGTTGACGAACATGTAGCGGGGATAGGCGTACTTCCGGCCCCTGACGGTGACCCGGTTGATGAAGCGGGCACCGTCGGAATGGAAAAGCCCACGCAGGAAGTCACCCGCATTCGTGCTGACGATGCTCTCCTGCCAGGCGGCGAGGGCGATCGTCCGCTCGTGCTTCTTGCCGGGGCCGTGTTGTGGCAGCAGGCAGGGCCAGTGTCTGCCGTAGCTCTGCACACTGACGCAACCCGGTTGCGACACCCGCTGCACCTTGGCGGCAAGTACGTCTCGCATGGCTGTCTCGCAGGCGTCGACCAGGCCGGGCCAGGCCTTGCTGCAGGAAATCCGGAGCACCGGCACGCGTACGGCGGTCGCGAGATGGCCGTCGCCGAGGTAGAGGCCGAGCAGATAGGCGTAGGCGACCGGTGTCTGGATGCCGTCACGGCATCGGAAGCAGCGAAAGGCGCTGCCCAGCGTTTTCGGTGCGGCGTGACTCCTGCACCATTGGCGTACCGTCGCGTAGGGCAGACCGAAACGGCGGGCGACGTCGGCGACGGTGGCGCCTGACAGATGCATCGCCTGTGCCTGGGCGCGCAGGTCGGGAGGGTGCACGGGGTCATTGTCGGACGCCCGTGCGACATTTCTGGTGTCCCCGGTGGGATTCGAACCCACACTGTCGGAGGTTTGAGCTCCGTTTCTCTACCGATTGGAATACGGGGACAATCTGCTCAACGCCTGTCGCGTCGACCCACAGGGTACCCACTACGCTAGGGACGGCGACACCCGGTACCGCGGGTGTCAGGGCTCAGACTGGTGGGAGTGGCTCGTGGCCGAGACGCAGACGGATGCCGCGCGCAGGCGGGTACTGATCGCCGAGGACGAGGCGCTGATCCGGCTGGACCTGGCCGAGATGCTGGCCGAGGAGGGCTACGAGGTGGTCGGGGAGGCCGGCGACGGCGAGACCGCCGTCCGGCTGGCCGAGGAGCTCAAGCCCGATCTGGTGATCCTCGACATCAAGATGCCGATCATGGACGGATTGGCCGCCGCTGAGCGGATTGCCGGGTCCCGGATCGCTCCGGTGATCATTCTGACCGCCTTCAGTCAGCGTGACCTGGTCGAGCGGGCGCGGGCGGCCGGTGCGATGGCGTACCTGGTCAAGCCGTTCCAGAAGAGCGATCTGGTGCCGGCGGTGGAGATCGCGCTGTCCCGGTACTCGGAGATCGCCGCGTTGGAGGCCGAGGTCGCCGGGCTGACCGACCGGTTGGAGGTCCGTAAGACCGTCGAGCGGGCCAAGGGCGCGCTGATGACCACGTACAACATGACCGAGCCGCAGGCCTTCAAGTGGATCCAGCGTACGGCGATGGATCACCGGATGACCATGAAGGAGGTCTCCGAGCGGATTCTCGCCGAGACCGCCGGCGGTGAGGTGACGCAGCCGGCTCCCTGAGTCGGCTTTGCGACGGCCGCGGCGTCAGGCCGGGGTCGATAGCATCGATCCGTGGTGATCCGGCGGTGGGTCGCGGCCGTCGTCGCGGTGGCGGTGACGTCGGCCGGCTGTTCCCGGCCGGCCGTCGAGTCCGCGGAGCCGACGCCGGTGCGCCCGACCTGGCAGTCGATGGTGCTGCCGGCGACGTCCGGGGCCGCCGCCCGGCTCCTGGTACGGGACGCGACCGTCTGCGGCGGGCGCTGGTACGCCGTCGGTGCGGTCGCCGATTCGGCGGGGCGGAACGCCCCGGCTGCCTGGTCCACGGTGGATGGTCTGGTCTGGTCGCCGATCCGGCTGGTTCCGTCGAGTGTGTACGGTGCCCGGCACGTGCTCTACGCGGTGGCCTGCCGGGATGCCCGGTTGGTGGCGTTGGGCGCGGCGAGTGGGGGCGCGCACGGCAATCCGCGTACCGCCACCTGGATGCTGCACCCCGACGGTGCGTTACGTGAGGTGGCAGCCGGGTTCGAGCTGTTCGGCGGGCCGCGGGCGGTGAGTGTCTCCCGGGTGGCGGCCGGACCGCGGGAGTGGCTGCTGGTGGGTGCTCGGGTGGCCGGGGCGGCGGTGTGGAGTTCCCCGGATGGTGAGCGCTTCGCGGTGCACGAGGCGTTGCCGGAGCTGGCCAGCGATGATCGGGGCCGGACGGTGGCGTACGACGCGGTGGCGGTGCCCTCGGGCTGGGTGTTGGTGGGTGCGGTGTTGACGCCGGGTGCCGTGCCGGTGGCGTGGACGTCGTCGGATGCGCGGGTGTGGCGGCGGGCGTTGCTGCCGGGTGTGGACGGTCCGGGTCAGGCGCAGCGGGTTGTGGCCGCCGACGGCGCGGTGCTGGCGGTCGGTCCGGTGCGTACGGGCTTCGGGGTGTGGCGGTTGGCGGAGCCGGGTTGGCGGTGGGTCGGCGGGTTCGGTGGTGGTCGGGGTGCGGTGTCTGTGCGTGCTCTGGTGGCTTCGGCAAACCTGGTCGTGGCGGTGATCATCGACGCTGATGGTTACCGTCTGTGGTGCTCGGACAGTGGTGGTGAGTCGTGGCGTCCGGTGACCCTGCCGGTGGCGGTGCCGTCGGGGGATACGGGGCTGGTGGTGGCGCTCGAAGAAGGTCGGCTTATGGTGTTTGCAGACGCGGGAGATGGGTCTCGTGCCTGGTGGGCGCACCTACAGGTGGGCGGCTGAAGGAAGATCACTCAGCAGTGGCCGGCGCCGATAAAACGAAGGTGAATCGGCCTCGTAGCCGATCAATCAACGGTTCCCTCTTACAGCGATCGCACCCTATCCACCACGGCGTGTAACGGTTCGGTCAACGGCCCCTTCCGGGGCTTACGTCGTGCCTGCACCGTGGGATAACGTCCGGCCCCAGACCGGCGACGACGGTCTGGTTCGTCCGCCCCCGCAATGGCCAATTGGTAGCGGGTGGTTCGGGCCATGGGACTGAGGAGGGTTCGGGCCTTGAGGCAGAAGCTCGCACGTTTGGTCGGTGGGGTGGCGATCGCCGCGCTCGCCCTTGGCGGTACGGCCGCCTGCAAGTCTGACAGTGGAACCGACGAGGCCAGCGGCGGTGACGGCTGCGGCAGCAAGATCGCCTTCTTCGGCGCGCTGACCGGCCCGAACGCGGCCCTGGGCATCAACATGAACGGTGGCGTCAAGCTCGCCGTCGACAAGTACAACAAGGAGAACGCGGACTGCCAGGTGACCCTGGTGCCGCTGGACTCCCAGGGCAACCCGGAGCAGGCGCCGGGTCTGGCCCAGCAGGCGATCGACGACACCAAGATCCTCGGCATCGTCGGTCCGGCGTTCTCGGGTGAGTCGGAGGCGGCCAACCCGCTGTTCTCCGAGGCCGAGCTGGTGCACATCACCCCGTCGGCGACCCGGCCGAGCCTGGCCGACCAGGGCTGGAAGACCTTCTTCCGGGCGGTCGGCAGCGACTTCAGCCAGGGCCCGGCCGCCGGTCGGTACATCAAGGACGTGCTGAAGGCCGAGAAGGTCTTCGTCATCGACGACCAGTCCGCGTACGGCGCCGGTCTGGCCGACGAGGTCAAGAAGGTCCTCGGCGCGGCCGTTGTCGGCAGCGACAAGGTCCAGGGCGACGGCAAGCAGAACGACTTCTCGGCGACCGTCACCAAGGTCAAGTCCTCGGGCGCGACCGCGATCTTCTACGGTGGCTACTACCAGGAGGCCGGCCTGATCCGCAAGCAGCTCACCGCTGCTGGCGTCACCGCCACCCTGGTCGCCGGTGACGGCGTCAACGACGCCGCCTACATCGAGGGCGCCGGTGCGGCGGCGGCTGAGGGCACCATCCTCACCTGCCCCTGCCAGCCGGCCACCGAGGCGCGCGGCAGCTTCGTCGACGACTTCAAGGCCCTCAACGGCTCGGAGCCGGGCACCTACAGCGACACCGCCTTCGACGCGGCCAACATCCTGCTGGCCGGTATCAAGGCTGGCAACACCACCCGCACCAAGATGCTGGAGTTCGTGAAGGGCTACAGCGGCGAGGGCGTGGCGGCGAGCTACAAGTTCACCGAGACCGGTGAGCTCGACCCGACCCAGGTCAAGGTCTGGGCGTACAAGGTCGAGGGCGGCAAGGTTGTTCCGGACCAGGAGGTCCCGAGGTCCTGACCGGTCCCGTAACGGTTCCGCTGTGATCGTGGGGTGCGGCCGGGGAGCACCTTTCCCGGCCGCACCTTCACTGTCTCCCCTTCCTGTACGGAGTGCCCTTCCTTGAACTTCAACGCCCTATTCTCCGATTTCGGGGGATATACGATAACCGGGCTGACGGTGGGCGCCATCTATGCCCTCGTCGCGCTGGGTTACACGCTGGTCTACGGCGTGCTGAGACTCATCAACTTCGCCCACTCCGAGGTCTTCATCGCCGGCGCTTTCGCCGCGATCTGGGGTTGGGCCGCACTCGGTCTGGATCGTGACTCGGTAGCCAGCGGCTTCGGCTCGATCATGCTTTATCTTCTGGTCGGTGCGCTGATAGCCGCGGTGGCGTCCGCTACTACCGCGACAGTGGTCGAACGGGTGGCGTACCGGCCGTTGCGTAAGCGCAACGCCCCACCGCTGGCCTTCCTGATCACCGCGATCGGCGCCTCGATCGCGATCGCCGAGGCGTTCGGTATCTACACCCGGCGGCTCCCGGTCGGTGCGCCCACGATCGTCAAGCCGGACCTCGTGCTGTTCGAGGTCGCCGGTACCGAAGTGACCATGGTGCAGGTGCTGGTCATCGTCTCAGCGTTGGCGATGATGGTGGCGCTGGACCTGTTCATCAACCGCAGTCGTATCGGTCGGGGCATCCGCGCGGTCGCGCAGGACCAGAACACCGCGGCGCTGATGGGCATCAACAAGGACCGGATCATCCTGGTGGTCTTCATCATCGGTGGTGTGATGGCCGGTGTCGCCGGGATGCTCTACGACATCCGGATCGGCACTCTGACCTACAGCGTGGGCTTCCTGCTCGGGTTGAAGGCGTTCACCGCGGCGGTTCTGGGCGGCATCGGCAACCTGCGCGGTGCGCTGGTCGGCGGTCTGCTGCTCGGCCTGGTCGAGAACTACGCGTCGGCCCTGTTCGGCGCGAACTGGAAGGACCTGGTCGCCTTCGTCGTCCTGGTCGTGCTGCTGATGTTCCGGCCGACCGGTCTGCTGGGCGAGTCGTTGGGGAGGGCCCGCGCATGACAAGCGTGAGGGAATGGATCTACTCAGGTCGCCACGCGGTGGGTGAGCGCTGGCACAACGCACCCCGGTGGATGCGCTGGGCCGTCATCGCGGCAGTGATCGTGTTCTTCTACGCACTGCCGAACCGGGAGTTCTACCAGTGGCTCGGGCCGATCCCGACCACCGGGTCGAACTTCGGGCAGGTGCTGTTCACCATCTCCATCTACGTGCTGCTCGCGGTCGGTCTGAACATCGTGGTCGGTTTCGCCGGCCTGCTCGACCTCGGCTACTTCGGCTTCTTCGCCGTCGGCGCGTACACGGTGGCGGTGTTGACGTCGCCGAGCAGTGATCTCAAGACGCTCTGGCCGTGGCTGTTGGCCCTGCCGGTGGCGCTCGTGCTAACCATGATCTCCGGCGTGATGCTGGGTACCCCGACGCTGCGGCTGCGGGGCGACTACCTGGCCATCGTGACCCTCGGCTTCGCCGAGATGATCCGGGTGGCGGCGACCAGCTCCGAGTTCCTCAAGGGACAGCGGGGCTTCAACCAGATCCCGCACCCGCCGGGCAGCTACTCCGACGGCAAGCCGATCTTCGGCGTGCTGGACCCGCGGCCGTACTACTGGCTGGTGCTCACGCTGATCATCCTGGTGGTCATCGGGGTGCGGAACCTCAACCGCAGCCGGGTCGGCCGGGCCTGGATCTCGATCCGTGAGGACGAGGACGCGGCGCAGCTGATGGGCGTGCCGACGTTCAAGTTCAAGCTCTGGGCGTTCGCCTCGGGTGCGTTCATCGGTGGTCTGGCGGGGGCGCTCTTCGCCGGCAAGCAGAACTTCGTCAGCTCGCAGAACCTGGAACTGCTCAACTCGATCATCATCCTGGCCGCGGTCATCCTCGGCGGCTCGGGCAACATCGTCGGCGCGATCGTCGGTGGCGGCCTGGTGGCGTACATGATCGAGCGGTTCCGTGGCATCGAGTTCTTCGGCGTCGAGCTGTACGAGTACCGATTCATGTTCTTCGGCCTGGTGCTGGTGGTCATGATGATCTTCCGGCCGCAGGGCTTGATTCCGAACCGACGAAGGGCGGCGGAGTTCAAGGACCGTCGCAAGGAGGTGATCGTCGGTGGGTGAGACCGTGCAGAAGCCGACCGTTCCGGAGCAGGCCGGCGCCCCGGCGGTGGAGTCCACCGCCAAACGGGAGCCGCTGCTGGAGGTTGACCACGTCACGCTGCGCTTCGGTGGCGTGGTGGCCCTCAACGACGTGAACTTCACCCTCTACAAGGGTGAGATTCTCGGTCTGATCGGCCCCAACGGCGCCGGCAAGACCACCTGTTTCAACGCGATGACCGGCATCTACCAGCCCTCCGAGGGTGAGATCCGGTTCCGTGGCGAGCGGATCACCGGCAAGAAGAAGCACCAGATCACCAAGATGGGCATGGCGCGGACGTTCCAGAACATCCGCCTGTTCCCGGAGATGACCGCGCTGGAGAACATCCAGGTCGGCGCGGACGCGCACCACAAGACCAGCGTCCTGTCCGCGTTGTTCCGGCTGCCCCGGCACCACCGCGAGGAGCGCGACGGGCTGGAGAAGGCCGAGCGGCTGCTGGAGTTCGTCGGCATCCCGCACCGGATGCACGATCTGGCCCGCAACCTCTCGTACGGCGAGCAGCGCCGGCTGGAGATCGCCCGGGCGCTGGCCACCGACCCGGTACTGCTCTGCCTGGACGAGCCGGCTGCCGGCTTCAACCCGGCCGAGAAGGAGGAGCTGCTCCAGCTCATCCGCAAGATCCGGGACCAGGGCATCACCGTGCTGCTCATCGAGCACGACATGCGTCTGGTCATGGGTGTGACCGACCGGATCGTGGTGCTGGAGTTCGGAAAGAAGATCGCAGATGGGCTCCCCGCCGAGGTGCGTGAGGATCACCGGGTGATCGCGGCTTACCTGGGGGTGCCGGATGACGACGCTGCTTGAGATCGAGGACGTCAGTCTGCTCTACGGGCGGATCAAGGCGCTGCACGGCATCAGCCTGACCGTCAACGAGGGTGAGATCGTGGCCCTGATCGGCGCCAACGGCGCCGGCAAGTCCACCACGATGCGGGCCATCTCCGGCATCCGTCCGATCGCCTCCGGGCGGATCGTGTTCAACGGTGAGGACATCAGCAAGCTCCGGGCCGACCTGCGGGTACGGCGTGGGCTGTGCCAGGCGCCCGAGGGCCGGGGCATCTTCCCCGGCATGACGGTGATGGAGAACCTGGACATGGGTGCCTACACCCGGCGGGACCGCGCCGAGGTGGCCAAGGACCTGGCGAAGGTGCTGGAGCTGTTCCCCCGGCTGGCCGAGCGGCGCAAGCAGGTCGGTGGCACGCTCTCCGGCGGTGAGCAGCAGATGCTGGCGGTGGGTCGGGCGTTGATGAGCCGGCCCAAGCTGCTGCTGCTCGACGAGCCGTCGATGGGTCTGGCGCCGATGCTGATCCAGCAGATCTTCAGCATCATCACGGAGATCAACCAGCAGGGCACCACGATCCTGCTGGTGGAGCAGAACGCACAGCAGGCTCTGGCTCGGGCGCACCGCGCGTACGTGCTGGAGACCGGCCGGATCGTCAAGGAAGGCACTGGGGCCGACCTGCTGCACGACCCGGCCGTCAAAGAGGCCTACCTCGGCGTGGCCTGAACGGGCGTCACCCCTCTTCGCAAGGAGTACGACATGTTCAACCTCAAGGGTCGTCGCCGGGCCGTCATCGGTGTCGCCGGTGCGGCGCTGCTCACCTTCTCGATGGCGGCCTGCGGCGAGCAGGAGAGCGCTGACGAGCCCGGTTCGGGTCCGTCCGTCTCGGCCGCGCCGGACAACGATCTCGCCGCCAAGGTGCCCGACACGATCAAGGCCGACGGTGTGATCAAGGTCGGCACCGACGCGACGTACGCCCCGGCGGAGTTCCTGGACACCGACGGCAGCACCGTGATCGGCTTCGACGTGGAGCTGTTCAACGCGGTGGCGCAGAAGCTCGGCCTGAAGGCGGAGTACGAGTCGGCGCCGTTCGACGCGATCCTGCCGGCTGTGCAGTCCGGCAAGTACGAGATCGGTGTCTCCTCGTTCACCATCAACGCCGAGCGGTTGCAGTCGGTGAACATGGTGAGCTACTTCTCCGCCGGCACCCAGTGGGCCACCAAGACCGGTAACCCGGCCCAGGTGGACCCGGACAACGCCTGCGGCAAGAAGATCGCCGTGCAGGTCGGCACCGTGCAGCTCGACGACATCACCGCCCGGTCGAAGGCGTGCACCGACGCCGGCAAGCCGGAGATCACCATCGATCAGTACCAGGCGCAGAGCGACGCGACGGCCGCCGTGGTCAGCGGCAAGAACGACGCCATGCTGGCCGACTCCCCGGTCGGCGCGTACGCGGTGAAGCAGAGCAACGGCCAGCTGGAGGTGCTCGGCGACATCTACGAGTCGGCGCCGTACGGCTACGCGGTCCCCAAGGACCAGACCGCCTTCGCCGAGGTGCTGAAGGAGGCCGTGCAGGCGGTCATCGCCGACGGCAGCTACAAGGCGGCCCTGGAGAAGTGGGGCGTCGAGGGTGGGGCCATCACCACGTCGGAACTGAACCCCGCCAGCTGACATGTCACTCGACACCGATTCACCCGAACGGGCACGGCCGGAACCCATCCAGGCCGTGCCCGTGCGGCATCCCGGGCGGTGGGTAGCCGTCGCCGTGATCGGGGTGCTGGTGGCCATGTTCGTGCACCTGCTGGTGACGAACGAGGCGTTCAACTGGTCGTTCATGGTCGACAACATGTTCCGGCCGCCGATCATGGCTGGTGTCCGCGGCAGCCTGGCGCTGCTGGTGACGTCCATGCTGATCGGCATCGTGCTGGGCATCCTCCTCGCGATCATGCGACTGTCGGGAAACCCGATCCTGCGCGGCGTCGCGTGGGCGTACACCTGGTTCTTCCGCGCGGTGCCCCGGCTGGTGCTGGCGATCCTCTTCGGCAACCTGGGCATGCTGTGGTCCCGGATCGAGTTCGGATTGCCCTTCGATCGGCAGATCGGCGCGCTGTTCGGGGTGCAGGACTTCGAGGCGCGGCTGTTCGGCTTCTCGGCGACGGACCTGCTCACCGGCTTCGTCGCCGGCATGCTGGCGCTCGGCCTGTCCGAGGCCGCGTACATGGCGGAGATCGTCCGGGCCGGCATCCAGTCGGTCGACGAGGGACAGACCGAAGCGGCCCAGGCGCTGGGCATGACCCAGGGGCAGATCCTGCGCCGGATCGTGCTGCCGCAGGCCATGCGGGTGATCGTCCCGCCGACCGGCAACGAGACCATCGCGATGCTCAAGGACACCTCGCTGGTGGCCTTCGTGCCGGTCTCCACCGAACTGTTCTTCCAGATCAGAGCCGTCGGTAGCCGGACCTTCCAGGTCTTCCCGATGCTTGTCGCGGCGACCATCTGGTATCTGCTGTTGAGCAGTGTGCTGCTCGTCGGGCAGTACTACCTGGAACGGCACTTCGCCAGAGGCAGCGGTCGTGCCGGTCAGGCCAGGGCCCGGCTGCGCGGCATGGCGGTCGGTGGCGGCGGCGCCGCCGGAGGGGCAGGGGGCGTATGACGCAGGCGAGCGTGCCGGCCCAGGCCGGTGTCCCGGCTCAGTCCGGTGTCCCGGCTCAGGCCGGGGCCGGGCCGATGGTACGAGCCGAACAGGTGCACAAGTCGTTCGGCTCGATCGAGGTGCTCAAGGGCATCGACCTCGAGGTACGCGCCGGGGAGGTGTGCTGCCTGCTCGGGCCCTCCGGCTCGGGCAAGTCGACCTTCCTGCGCTGCATCAACCACCTGGAGAAGATCAACGCCGGGCGGATCTGGGTGGACGGCGACCTGATCGGCTACCGGGAGCGCGGCGGCAAGCTGCACGAGATGCGGGAGAAGGAGGTCGCCGCCCAGCGCCAGGCCATCGGCATGGTGTTCCAGCGGTTCAACCTCTTCCCGCACAAGACCGCCCTGGAGAACGTCACCGAGGCACCCCTGCTGGTGCGCAGGGAGAAGCGGGCCGAGGTCCGCGACCGGGCGGTGGCGCTGCTGGAACGGGTCGGTCTGGGTGACAAGATGAGCAACTACCCGAGCCAGCTCTCCGGTGGTCAGCAGCAGCGGGTGGCCATCGCCCGAGCCCTGGCCATGCAACCCAAGCTGATGCTCTTCGACGAGCCGACCAGCGCGCTGGACCCGGAGCTGGTCGGTGAGGTCCTCGACGTGATGAAGGACCTGGCCCGCGACGGCATGACGATGATCGTGGTCACCCACGAGATCGGCTTCGCCCGCGAGGTCGGCGACTCCCTGGTCTTCATCGACGGCGGCGTGGTGGTCGAGCACGGCAACCCCCGCGAGGTGATCGCCAACCCGCAACACGACCGCACCAAGGCCTTCCTGGCCAAGGTGCTCTGACCTGCCCTGCGTCGATCGTGGGGTTGGCGGCAGTTCATTGCCGCCGACCCCAGGATCAGCGGGTGAGGGTGCCGCGAGGCGGCGGCGGGAGTTGTCGGCGGGACGGACTAGAGTCGCCACCGTGACAGCTACGACGCCGCGCCTGCTCCTCGTCGACGGACATTCCCTGGCATACCGGGCATTCTTCGCCCTGCCTGTGGAGAATTTCTCCACCACGACGGGGCAGCCGACAAACGCGGTCTACGGCTTCACCTCGATGCTGATCAACGTGTTGCGCGACGAGCGGCCGACCCACATCGTCGTCGCCTTCGACGTGTCCCGCCGCTCCTTCCGCACCGAGAAGTACGCGGAGTACAAGGCCGGCCGCAGCGAGACCCCGGCGGACTTCAAGGGCCAGGTCAGCCTGGTCAAGGAGGTCCTCGCGGCGTTGCGGGTGCCGGTGGTCGAGAAGGAGGGCTACGAGGCCGACGACATCATCGCCACCCTGGCCTGCCAGGCCCGCGACCAGGGGATGCCGGTGCTGATCTCCACCGGTGACCGGGACGCCTTCCAGCTCGTCGACGAGCAGATCACCGTGCTCTATCCGCGTAAGGGCGTCTCCGACCTGGCCCGGATGGATCCGGCCGCGGTCGAGGCGAAGTACGGCGTCGGTCCCGACCGCTACCGGGATCTGGCCGCGCTGGTCGGCGAGACCAGCGACAACCTGCCCGGAGTGCCCGGCGTCGGCCCGAAGACCGCCGCCAAGTGGATCAACACGTACGGCGGGGTGGACGGCATCATCGCCCGCGCCGACGAGATCAAGGGCAAGGCCGGTGACAGTCTGCGGGAACGACTCGCCGACGTGATCCGCAACTACGAGATCAACCGCCTGATCGCCGACCTGGACCTGCCGATCCGCCCCGAGGACGCCCGCTGGCAGGGGTGGGACCGGGAGGCGGTGCACCAGGTCTTCGACACCCTCCAGTTCCGCATCCTGCGTGACCGCCTCTACCAGTACCTCGACGCGGTCGAGCCGGAGGCCGAGGCGGGCTTCGACCTGAGCGGCGAGGTGCTCGCCGCGCCCGGTGCGCTGGCCGGCTGGCTGGAGACGCACGCGTCGCCGGGCACCCCGGTCGGGGTGGCGGTCAAGCTGGACACCGGCCCCAACCGGCGGCACACCGCCACCGTCACCGGCCTGGCCCTGGCCACCGCCGACGGCGCGGCGGCCTGGTTCGACCCGAGCACGCTCGACGAGAGCGACGAGGCGGCGCTGGCCGGTTGGCTGGCCGACGAGACCCGCCCCAAGGTGCTGCACGACAGCAAGCCGGCCGTGCTCGCCTTCGCCGCACACGGCTGGACGCTGGCCGGCATCACCCGGGACACCCAGATCGCGGCCTACCTGGCCCGCCCCGATCAGCGCTCCTACGATCTGACCGACCTGGCCCTGCGTTACCTGCACCGCGAGCTGCGGGTCGACGCTCCCGACAACGGCCAACTCACCCTCGACGGGCTCGGCGGCGACGGCGAGGCCGAGCAGAACCTCATGCTGCACGCCCGGGCCACCCTCGACCTGGCCGAGGCGATCGACGCCGAACTGTCCCGCGACGGGGAGCAGTCCGCCCGGCTGATGGCAGGGGTGGAGCTGCCGCTGATGCGGGTCCTGGCGAACATGGAGCGCACCGGCATCGCTGCCGACACCGACTACCTCTCCGAGCTGGAGGCGCACTTCGCCGCCGAGGTGAAGGCCGCCGCGCAGGGGGCGTACGCGGTGATCGGCCGGGAGTTCAACCTCGGCTCTCCGAAGCAGCTCCAGGAGATCCTCTTCGGAGAGCTCGCCCTGCCCAAGACGAAGAAGATCAAGACCGGGTACACCACCGACGCCGACGCCCTGCAGTGGCTCTACGCGCAGACCGAGCACCCGCTGCTGCACCACCTGCTGCGCCACCGGGACGTCGCCAAGCTCAAGTCGACAGTGGACGGGCTGCTCAAGTCGGTCTCCGACGACGGGCGCATCCACACCACGTTCAACCAGACGGTCGCCGCCACCGGCCGGCTCTCCTCCACCGAACCGAACCTGCAGAACATCCCCATCCGCACCGAGGAGGGGCGGCGCATCCGCCGGGCGTTCGTGGTGGGGGAGGGCTACGAATGCCTGCTCACCGCCGACTACAGCCAGATCGAGATGCGGATCATGGCGCACCTGTCCGGCGACGAGGCGCTCATCGAGGCGTTCAACTCCGGCGCCGACTTCCACGCCGCCACCGCCTCCTCCGTCTTCGCCGTGCCGGTGACCGAGGTCAGTCCGGACCAGCGGCGCAAGATCAAAGCAATGAACTACGGCCTGGCGTACGGGCTGAGCGCCTTCGGCCTGTCCCAGCAGCTCGGCATCACCGCCGAAGAGGCGCGCGGGCTGATGGAGAACTACTTCGCCGGCTTCGGTGGGGTCCGTGACTACCTGCACGAGGTGGTGGCGCGAGCCCGCCAGGACGGCTACACCTCCACCATCCTCGGCCGCCGCCGCTACCTGCCCGACCTGGTCAGCGACAACCGGCAGCGCCGCGAGATGGCCGAGCGGATGGCCCTCAACGCCCCCATCCAGGGTTCCGCCGCCGACATCATCAAGGTCGCCATGCTGCACGTCGACACCGCGCTACGCGACGCCGGGCTGCGCTCCCGGATGCTGCTTCAGGTGCACGACGAACTCGTCTTCGAGGTCGCCCCGGGGGAGCGGACCACGCTGGAGGAGTTGGTGCGGCGCGAGATGGGTGGGGCGTACCCGCTGTCGGTGCCGCTGGAGGTGTCGGTCGGCGAGGGCCGCGACTGGAACAGCGCCGACCACTGACCCGCCGGGGCCTGTGGCCCTTGCGGCCTCTCCTGGCCCTCGGCTCGGTTGCTGGCTTTAGCGGGGTGGGGGTTCGGGGGAGCCCGGCCCGCTCCGGGCGGTCAGGCTTGATTCCTGCGCGGGCCGGGCTCCCCCGAACCCCCTGACGTGAGCCGGGTAGCACCACGACGGCACCTCACAAGCGATGACCACCCTGCCGTACGTGCCACGAACGTTGACGCCCCTTTCGGTGGCTGAACCGCGCCCGCTGCCCGACCGCGCCCGCTGCCCGACCGCGTCCGGTTGCCCGACCGCGTCCGGTTGCCCGACCGCGTCCGGTGGCCGGGCTGGCCCGTCCCCGGAGCGGTGATCAAGAGGTTTTGGTCGGGAACGCGTTGGAATCTGACGCAAACCTCTTGATCGACGGACTTGGTGGGGCGTTGAGCTGGTTGGGCGCGAGGGTTGGAGGGCTTGCGTGGGGTTGCGCGGGTTGTGGTGGTGAACCCGTGCTCGGTGGCAGCGCGGCGGTGCGTGGGCGGATCGGGCGCGGTTCGGGCGGCGACGGTGACGGTGGTGGACCAGCATGTGCTCCGAGTTCCGTCGATCTTGCACTTGTTGTCGGTGCACAGGGTGCGTTTGGGGCAGATCGGCGACCGGAAGTGCATGATCGCTGGTGCTGGTGCTGGTGCTGGTGCTGGTGCTGGTGCTGGTGCTGGTGCTGGTGCTGGTG
>NZ_PNOZ01000007.1:0-139981 GCF_002879555.1 Verrucosispora sp. ts21
GCTGGGGTGGGCGGGGCTGGGTGGGGTGGGGGAATGACGACGGCGCCCGTTCCCTGGGGGGAGCGGGCGCCGGTCGGTCGTGGGGCGGCGAGGGTCAGTCGTCGCCCTGGAAGTAGCTCAGTAGGCGCAGGATCTCGATGTAGAGCCAGATCAGGCTGACCAGGATGCCGAAGGCGGCCACCCAGGAGTAGCGCTGCGGCAGGCCCATCCGGACGCCGTCCTCGACCTCCTTGAAGCTGAGCACGAAGCTCAGCGAGGCCACCACGATGCAGACCAGGCTGAAGCCGATGGCCAACGCGCCACCGTCACGCAGGCCGGTGTTGACGCCGAACAGCGACAGCACCAGGTTGATCATCATGACCGCGAAGAGGCCGGCCATCACCGCGATCAGACCCTTGGTGAACTTCGGCGTAGCCCGGATGACCCGCGCCTTGTAGAGCATGGTCATCACGAAGAAGACACCGAAGGTGGCGACGACCGCCTGGATGACGATGCCCGGGTAACGCGCCTCGAAGAACTTGCTGATCGCGCCGACCAGGACACCCTCGACGAGGGCGTACGCGACGACCAGCGCCGGGTTCGCCATCTTCGAGAACGAGATGATCAGGCCGAGCACCAGGCCGACAACGGCGGCACCGATCCAAGCAACACCGAGCAGTGCGTCCGGCACCAGGATCCAGGCCGCTGCGGCGGAGACGCCGACGATGGCCAGGAGCATGACCGTCTTGACCACCACGTCGTCGATCGACATGGGGGTGACGGCCTGCGGTGCCGCCGGGAAGCCCGGCGCGCCGGGGTAGCCGGCCTGCGGCGGGTACTGCTGGGGGTAACCAGGCTGCTGGGGGTAGCCGGCCTGCGGGTACTGCTGGGGGTAACCGGGCTGCTGGGGGTAGCCGGCCTGCGGGTACTGCTGGGGGTAACCGGGCTGTCCGTACGGCCCGGTGGGGGCGTACCCGGCGGCACGCTCCCGCTCGGCCGCCTGGCCGAGCCGAGCGAGTACCGGGTTCGAAGTCTTCACTGTCTGGCCTCCCTAAGGGGGTCGTGGCACGTCAACGCGCCCTATAAGAGTAAACGGCCGAAACAGTCGGGTGGACGTCGGAAGGCTGAAGGAACGCTGAGAGTGCCCGGGGCGGGGGTCGAACCCGCACGCCTTGCGGCAGCCGCTTTTAAGGCGGCCGTGTCTGCCGTTCCACCACCCGGGCGGGTGACCCCGACGCGCCGACACGCGGCGGTGCAGTGCCACGGTAGCGGTTTCCCGGCCGATACGACGTCCCGTGCGCCGACCACTCCAGCGCCGATCCAAAACGACACACGTCAACGCACCCCGGCCCCAATCGGACGACAACCGGGCGGACGCAGCTGGATGCGGCATAGGCACAGGTGTTAAAAGGGGGCCCCTGCTCTACGCGAGGCGTTAAGAAGGGGCCCTTCCTTACATGCGTTCCTACTTGCGGGAGGCTTCGGCGAACTCCTCGCGGGGGTCGTGCAGCTGCCCGAGGGCGACCACTTCACGCTTGAGGAAGAACGCCAGCGTCCAGTCGACCACCACTCGGATCTTCCGGTTGAACGACGGTATCCGGCTCATGTGGTACGTGCGGTGCATGAACCAGGCCGGCCAGCCGGTCATCTTGATGCCGTACACCTGGGCCACGCCCTTGTGCAGGCCGAGGCTGGCCACGCTGCCGGCGTGCTTGTGCTTGTAGGCGACCGGCTCGCGCCCCCGGATCACGGCCACGATGTTGTCGGCCATCCGCTGGGCCTGGCGTACGGCGTGCTGCGCACTCGGCGAGCAGTAGTTGCCCGGTGCCTTGGTCAGGTCCGGTACGGCGGCACAGTCCCCGGCGCTCCACGCGCCCTCGACCACCCGGTCGCCGTCGACCACCTGGAGCGTCGGCAGGCAGGTGACCCGCCGCCGGTCGTCGCGGGGGAAGTCGGTCGCGTCCAGCATCGGCGAGGGCTTCACCCCGGCGGTCCAGACGATGGTGTCGGAGGCGAAGCTGTCGCCGTCGGAGAGCTTGACCACCCCGTCGACGCAGGACTCCAGGCGGGTGTCCAGCCGGATGTCCATGTCCCGCTTCAGCAACTGCTGCACCGTGTAGGCGCCCATGTCCCGGTCGACCTCGGGCAGCACCCGCTGGGTGGCTTCGACAAGCACCCACCGCATGTCCGACGTCTTCAGCTCCGGGTAGTACCGCAGCGCGTCGCGGGCCATGTCCTCCATCTCGGCGAGCGCCTCGATGCCGGCGTACCCGCCACCGACGAACACGAAGGTCAGCGCCCGGCGGCGCACCTGCGGGTCGGTGGTCGCGGCGGCCACGTCCAACTGCTCCAACACGTGGTTGCGCAGATAGATGGCCTCACCGATGGTCTTGAAGCCGATGCCGTGCTCGTGCAGACCGGGAATCGGCAGCGTACGGGAGACCGAACCGGGCGCGACCACCACATGGTCGTACGCGATCTCCCGGGGCGGGCCGACGATCGGCTGCACGGTGGCGGTCTTGCGGTGATGGTCGATGCGGGTCACCGCACCGGACACGACTGTGCACCGGCGCAACTCCCGGCGCAGCGGCACCACGGAGTGCCGCGGCGAGATGTTGCCGCCGGACGCCTCCGGCAGGAACGGTTGGTACGTCATGTGCGGCTGGGGGTCGACGACGATGACCTCGGCCTCACGGGAACTCAGCTTCTTCGACAGGCGCAGCGCCGCGTAGAGACCGACGTGCCCGGCGCCCACCACAAGGATCCGCTTCGGATTCACGCCTACCATCTTTCCCCCAGCGGCAGCGCTAATCCCGTTCCCGGCCCCCTTCTGTGACCGAGCACAACCTCTGTGTGACCTGGACTACCCAGGCCACTCACGGCACTTCGGGCACCCGGGCAGGACCGCCCCAAACGGCACTCCTCCCCGTCGTCACCGGCGTTTCAGCAGCCAGGCCAGCGTCGCGGTCACCGCCAGCGCGACGAGAAGACCGGCGATCGTGACGAACTGCCAGCCGGCCGTACCCGCCCCCATGCGGCCCAACTCCAGCAGCAGCACCCCGAGCACGGCAGTGGCGAGCAACACCCAGCCGGTACGCGTGAGCCAACGCACGATCAGATCCGGGTCCACCACCGCGTCGTACGGCAGGACCGCCACCAGTGCGCAGAGGGTGTGGGTGAGGTAGAGCAGCACCGCCACAGCCATCAGCCGCCACAGGGCGACCGGCCGGTCGTACCCGTCGGTGGCCATCAGCCAGCCGCCGACGGTGACCAGCGCGGCGAAGGTCGGCCAAAACCGGCGCGGTGCCAGCGCGGGCAGCGCCGCGACCCCCAGCAACGCCGGCAGGGCCTGCCCCGCGACGACCTCGGCCGGGTACGCGAGCAGGAGGCCCGCCAGCGAGCTGACGAAGATCCCGAGGCGGATCAACACCGGGGCCAACGCGATCCGGCTCGCCACCGTCTGCAACTCCCGGATCCGACCGGTGATGCTTCCAATCACTGAGCTGGCTCTCCGTTCGCGACTGCGGGACTCCGCTGCGCTGCGTTCCTCGCGCTCACCGAGCCCACCTTTCGTTCGCGACTGCGGGACTCCGCTGCGCTGCGTTCCTCGCGCTCACCGGCCACCCACCCGGGGGGCGGTGGCCAGGCGGGCCACGTCGCGCAGGACCTGGTCGAGGCTGCCGGCGCCGGCCCACGGTACGACCGGCACGCCGTGCTCGCGTAGTTGCGCGATCATCGTGTCCCGGTCCAGCCGCCACAGCCGGTACGCCACCTCGGCCCAGCCCCGGTCCTTGGGTGGCGACAGGTCGGCCGGCAGGGTGTCCACGGCGACCACGAACCGTCCCGAACGGGCCAGCCGGGCAAGCATCTGCGCGGACCGCTCCTCCAGCAGCGGGGTGAGCACCACCACCAGGGCGTCCGCGGAGAGCAGCTGCGAACCGAAGACCTGGTCGTACGGCTCGTGCGGGGAATGCTGTGCCTTGACGTCCAGCAGCCATTCCAGGACTGTCAGGTACTGCCGCCGGCCGGTGGCCGGACGCAGTCGCCGGGCGTTCGGGCCGTACTCCAGCAGCGCCACCCGGTCGCCCCGGTGCAGGTAGTGCTCGGCGATGGCGGCGGCGGCCCGGACCGTGGTGTCCAGCACCGTGGCCTTGCCCGTGATGCCGCCGGAGCGGCCCGCCTCGGCCAGCACGTCCAGCAGGACCACCACCTCGGCGTCCCGGTCGGAGAGGGTGGCCGCCACGTGCAGTTGCCGGGCCCGCAGCGACACCCGCCAGTCGATGCGACGGAGCCGGTCACCGGGGGCGAAGACCCGTACCCCGGCCAACTCTCCCCCTTCCCCGGCCCGCCGCGAGTGGTGCGCGCCGACCAGCCCGGCCGCCCGCGGCATCGCGTTGACCGCCTCGAAGGGCTCGGTTTTCGGGTACACCGGGTTGACGACCGGTTCGGCGATCACCGCGCGGGAGACCAGCAGACCCTGCGCGGCGGCGACCCGGGCACCGGCCGGGCCGAACGGGTGCCGTCCCCAGCGCAGGGCGGTGCCGGTCAGTTCCAGGTCCACAGCGGTGTCCGGGTCCACCGAGGTGACGAACGGCCGGTCGGTCACCGAACGGCGGTCGCCGCTGCGCCCGCTGACCGCGCCACCAGCCAGGGTGGCCCGGTCGATGCGCAGCCAGGGCGACACCCGGGTACGCAGCACGGCCACGTCGTACGGGGTCGCGTCCGGGTTGCCGACGCTGACCCGGCCGACCAGTTCACCGCCCTCCACCAGGTGCCCCTCGTCGACACTGACCCACACCCGGGGCAGCTCGGTGGGGCGATTGCGCAGCGCGTACGCCGTGCCGAGGGCGAAGGGAGCGGCCAGCACGATCAGGTCCACCCGGCCCAGCAGCACCGCCGCGACCAGCAGCAGGCCGGTGAGCAGCACCGCCCGACCGAGTGCCGCAGTGGGCGCCCAGTTGGCAGGTGCCGATCGATCCGCGAGCCTCACGTCGGGTCAGATCCCCTGCCGCCCGGCGGCGTAGCTGGGCAGTGCCCCGCTGGCCGGTGCCGGGGTCTGGTCGAGGACCTCACCGACCACGAAGGACGGATCGACCCGACGCAGCCACATCTCCGGCCGCAGGGTGATCCGGTGGGCCAGGGCCGGTGCCGCCACATCCTTGACGTCCTCCGGCACCACGAAGTCCCGCCCGGAGAGCACCGCCCGTACCCGGGCCAGCAGCAGCAGGGCCAACGAGCCGCGCGGCGAGGCGCCGACCAGCACCGAGGGATGTTCGCGGGTGGCCGCGGTCAATGCCACCATGTAGCGGCCCACCGAATCCTCCACGGTGACGTCCTCCAACGCCCCCTGCATGGCCCGCAGGGTCGCCGCGTCGACCACCGGCTTGATGTCTGCCTCCTCGCGGCGGCGGGCCATCCGGCGGCGCAGCACCTCCCACTCCTCGTCCTGGGGCGGATAACCGAAGGACACCCGCAACAGGAACCGGTCCAGCTGCGCCTCCGGCAGCGGATAGGTGCCCTCGTACTCGATGGGGTTGGCGGTGGCCAGCACGTGGAAGGGCTCGTCGAGCCGGTAGGTCACGCCCTCCACCGAGACCTGCTTCTCCTGCATCGCCTCCAGCAGGGCGGACTGGGTCTTCGGCGGCGTCCGGTTGATCTCGTCGGCGAGCAGCAGGTTGGTGAAGACCGGCCCGGCCCGGAAGGCGAAGTCCCCGCTGCGCTGGTCGTACAGGAAGGAGCCGGTGACATCGGCCGGCAACAGATCCGGGGTGAACTGCAGGCGGCGGAAGTCCAACCCGAGCGCCTGGGCGAAGCACCGGGCGGTGAGGGTCTTGCCCAGGCCGGGCAGGTCCTCCAGCAGCACGTGGCCACCGGCGAGGATGCCGGCGAGCACCAGTTCCAGGGCGTCCCGCTTGCCGACCACGACCTGGCCCACCGCGTCCAGTACCGCCCGGGCGAGGTGACCGACCTCGGTGGGGGGCATGGTCCGGGCGGCGTCGTTCATCAGATCTTCTCCAGTTCGGCGACGATCACCGCGAGGTCGCGCGGTGAGGGGGTACGACGAGGCGGGGTTTCCAGGAACATCCACAGGCGGTCACCGAGCAGGGCACGGGCCCGGGTCGGGTCCGACTCACGGGTCACGCCGTGCTTGAGGCGGAGCCGCTCGTCGGCCAGTTCCGCCAGCCGAGGCAGGACCAGCGTGGTGAACCGCTCCGGGCGGGACTTCGTCCACTCCAGCGGCATTTCCCAACCGTTGATCGCGGCACGCAACGCGTCCCGGGCGTCCCAGTTGTACATGCCGTCCTCCTCGCCACCGGAACCCGAGGTGGACCGTGGGGGCTTCGGCGGCGGGGCGAGCAGGACGACGATGCGACGCACCAGCAGCAGGGTGACCACCGCAGCCACCAGCACCAGCAACGACACCCGCAGGCCGACGGCGCGGAGCCCGGCGACGAGCACCACCGTGCTGGCGGCCGCGACACCGAGGAAGGTGGCGACGGACCGTACCCGCCCGGCTGGGCGCTGCTCGGGCTGGACCGACCGGTCCTCCTCGGAGAAGCTGAGCAGGTCGTCGATGCTGGTGCTGCTCATGTCGGCACCTGCTCGACGGTGGCGGCGAGTTCACCGCGCAACCGACGCAGGGCGGCCCGCGCCTGGTCGCGGGTGTGTTCGTCGACCGGCCGGGTGGCGTAGCGGGCCTCCCGGTAGACGTTCGCGAACTCGGCGAGCACATCGGCGCTGACGATGG
Organism: Verrucosispora sp. ts21; assembly: GCF_002879555.1. NCBI lineage: Bacteria > Bacillati > Actinomycetota > Actinomycetes > Micromonosporales > Micromonosporaceae > Micromonospora > Verrucosispora sp. ts21. The sequence continues at coordinate 6,728 of NZ_PNOZ01000007.1, forward strand.
CCGGCACACCGGCGGAGGGGTCGCCGCGTAGCAGCCGGGTGACCAGGTCGGTCGGGGTGTCCCCGGCCAGCCGGGGCACCCCGGCCGCGGCGGCGGCCTCTTCGAGGCGTACCCAGCAGGCGATCACCGCGGTCCGGGGGTCGGTGGCGCGATCGTCCAGTTCGACCAGACCGGCGTCGACCGCGGCGACGACCTCCCGGGCGGTGCCTTCGGCGTTGCGCCGGTTGATGCCGACCGGCAGCCGCCGGGTGACCCGCCGGGCCACCGACCGCGCCACACTCCACCCCAGATAGCTGAGGGCGGCCAGCAGCGCCATCCCGAGCAGCACCACGGCCACCGTGCCGAGCCAGGCGGGCAGGGCGGTGCTGGCCTGCTCGGCGGCTTGCCGCGGCTCGGCCGGGATGGAGGGTCTGGGGTCACCGGTCGGGTATTCCAGCACGAAGGGAGCGTCCTGCACGGCGGGCGGGATCCGGCTGGCTCCGATGGAGGAATGGGTGGCGGCCAACGCCACGGCAGCGAGCAACCCGGCCACCAGTGCGACCGACCACCACCTGCGTACGAGGTCCATCCGGCCTGCCTCCGGGCCACCGGGGCGTACGCCGGGCAGGTCAGGGGTCCTGTCCGTCATCGCCACCACCCCGCAGCCTCAGTCCACCTCGGCCAACCGTTTCGCCTCGGTGAACACATCGTCCAGCATCCCTGGTGTCAGCCGTCCCGTGAAGGTGTTCTGCTGGCTGACGTGGTAACAGCCGAGCAGTTCCGGTACGGCCGTGCCGGACCAGTGTGCCCCATGGCCGAACGACGGTCGCGGGCTGGGCGCGGCGACGCCATAGACGTCCCGCGACACCGGCCACCACGCGGCCCAGGCGAAGGCGCCCAGTGCGACCACCACCCGCAGGGTCGGTCGGATCAGCGCCACCTCTCGATGCAGCCAGGGCGCGCAGGTGTCCCGTTCGGCGGGGGTGGGCTTGTTGTCCGGTGGGGCGCAGCGGACGGCGGCGAAGATCCGGGTGTGCCGCAGGGTCAGCCCGTCGTCGGCGGCCACGCTTGTGGGCTGGTTGGCCAGCCCGGCGCGGTGCAGGGCGGCGAAGAGCACGTCGCCGGAACGGTCACCGGTGAAGATCCGCCCGGTGCGGTTGCCGCCGTGCGCCGCCGGGGCCAGCCCGAGAATGCCGATCCGCGCCGCCGGGTCGCCGAAGCCGGGCACCGGTCGACCCCAGTACTCCTGGTCGCGGAAGGCGGCCCGCCTGGTACGCGCCACCTTCTCCCGCCACTGGAGCAGCCTCGGGCAGGCGAAACAGTCGCTCACCGCCGCGTCGAGGCCGGCCAGGTCGGTCGCCCGCGCGGCGCGGGCGACCACCTCGGCGGGGGTACGTGGCTCAGCCAAGCTTCGCCCGGAAGAGTTCGAGGCTGCGGGCCCAGGCGCTGGTGGCGGCGCGCTGGTCGAAGTGCTCCGGCCGGTCCTCGTTGAAGAAGGCGTGCGAGGTGCCCGGGTAGTCGTGCAGGTGGCAGGTGCCACCGGCGTTCTCGATGGCCCGGCGTACGGTCTGCACTCCCGGGTCGGCCGAGGTGCCGTCCGCCTCGGAGCAGTGCACCAGGGCGTCCTTGCCGGCGTACTCCGTCCACTCCGACCGCATGCCTTCCCAGGGCAGGCGGGGGTAGAACGCGGTGGTGGCGACGATCCGCTCGGAGAAGTTCCCGGCCCACAGGGCCAGGCTGGCCCCGGCGCAGAACCCGGCACAGCCGATCTTGCCGGTGACCTCGTGTCGGCCGGCGAGGTACTCGGCGGCTGCGGCGATCTCCCGCGCCGCCTCGTCCATCTGCGGCCCGTTCAGCATCTGCTGCGGCTCGCTCGGTTTGCCGGCCGGTTCACCGTGCCGGAAGTCCGGGGCGAGGGCGACGAAGCCCGCCTCGGCGAACCGGTCCACCACCGACCGGATGTGCGGGGCGAGCCCCCACCAGTCCTGGATGACGATCACCGCGGGACTTGCCGTACCGGTGGCCGGTATCGCGAGGTATCCCTCACCCGTACCGCCATCGCCACGGTAGGTCACCATTTCGCCCATCGGCCCGTCCTCCTAGCGGTCAGTCATCGTTGGCTGGTCGCCCAGTGGTCCTACGTGCCGGTAGCCTGCCACGCGGTGACCTCCCGCCGGAAGATGCCGAAACAGTGGCATTCACCTCCTGTTCGCATCCGTGCTGGCCGCTGCGGAAGACGTCTCAATCGGCGAGATTCCAGGAAATACCGTCCGGCATCTGCGACAGCGTTTCTGTCGAAGGCTCAGACATAGAGCTTGCGGAGCTCGCGGGCGATGTCCGAAACCTCGGTCAGGGTGCCGCTGGCCACCGACATCACGAGAGCCTCGGCCTGATCAACGTCGACATCCTGGATCGGCACCTCGTTGAGGGCCAGAAACACCCGCGCCGCCGCCCAGGCGAGACGATTGTTCCCGTCGATCAGCGCGTGGTTCATGCAGACCGAGTGCAGCAGCGCGGCGGTCTTGGCCCAGAGGTCGGGATAAGCCTCCTGGCCGAACGCCACGGTGGCCGGGCGGACCACCGCCGAAGAGAGCAGACCGAAATCACGGACCTGCGGCGTCTCACCCAACACGATCGAGGCGATCTCCACGAGGTCGTCGACCTCGAGATAGTTGATCACTCCGCCAACCGCCGCAGCAGCTCGGCGTCACGCTCGGCAACCTCCCGCGCAAGATCCCGCACGCGGGCACGATGATTGCGCGCCGAGACGTACTCCTCGACGGCCACAACGATGGTGGCGTTCATCGACCGGTGCTCCTGCTCGGCAAGCTGCTTGAGCCGTTCGTGCAGTCCGTCAGGGAGATTGACCGTGGTGACCATATGGAAATCATACCGGCCACACGCAGGGGAAGCACCTATCTCGAGGTCGCCGCCAGGCTCCAGGCGATGCCGTCGAGGATGTCGTGCTCGGAGGCGACCACCGAATCCATGCCGGCCCGCTCCATGATCACGCGGAGGACGAGGGCCCCGGCACCGATCACGTCGGCCCGACCGGGGTGCATCACCGGGATGGCCAGCCGCTGCTCACGGGTCAGGGTCAGCAGCCGCGCGGTCACCTCGGCCACCCGGTCGTACGACACGCGGGCGTGGTGGATGCGGGTCGGGTCGTACTCGGTGAGTTCCTGGGCGATCGCGACCACGGTGGTGACCGAACCGGCGAGCCCGACCAGGGTGGCCGCCTCGCGTCCCGGCACGGCGGTCAGCGCCCGGTCCACCGCGACCGCGATGTCCGCCTGCGCGGCGGCGACCTCGTCGAGGCTGGGCGGGTCGCCGTGCAGGTGCCGCTCGGTCATCCGGACGCAGCCAATGTCCATCGAGATCGCGGCGTGCACGCCCGCGTCGCGGCTGCCGACGACGAACTCCGTCGAACCGCCACCGATGTCCACCACCAGGTACGGCGACTGCGCGTCGGCGGGCAGCCCCCGCACCGCGCCGGTGAAGGAGAGCCGGGCCTCCTCGTCGCCGCTGACCACTTCGGGCGGTACCCCGAGGGTCTGCTCCACCATGGCCCGGAAGTCAGCCGCGTTCTCCGCGTCCCGGGTGGCCGAGGTGGCGCACATCCGGACCCGCTCGGCGCCCAGCTTCGCGATGTCGGCGGCGTAGTCGGTCAACGCGACCCGGGTCCGCTCGATCGCCTCCGGCGCCAGCCGGCCGGTCGCGTCGACCCCCTGACCGAGCCGCACGATTTCCATTCGCCGACTCAGGTCGACCAGGGGCGCGGTCGAGCCCGCCGACGGGTCGGGTAGGTCGGCGACCAGCAACCGGATGGAATTGGTTCCGCAGTCGATGGCGGCCACACGCGTCGTCACGTCGGTCACCCTATATAGCCCCGCAGCGCCGCGAACGCCTACTCGCCGTCGCCGTCCTGCCGGGCGTTCCGCCCCCGTCCCGCCCAACCGACGAACCGGTCGAACAACGCCGTCGGCTCGGGTCCGTCATGTGGGTTGAGGTGGTAGAGATCGCGCATGGCCTCGTACATCAGGCCGGCGAGGTAGATCGTCAGGCCGACGGCGTTGCGGTCGAACTCGGCGCGGAGCAGGAGCCGCGCCTCGGCGCAGGGCCAGGGCTGCCCGTCGACCCGACAGCACCACATCGGCCGCAGCGGGGTGTGTGGGGCGTTCACCCCGCCGGCGTACGGGCGCACAGGGTGCGGACCCCGGCCCGGCACGAGTTGAGTGGTGATCATCGTTGCCCGCCGTCCGCCCGCCACTGCTGGCCGGGGGTGAGCCAGCCGGGGCGGCCGGGGCGTTGCAGCGGCAGCGGCTGGGTGGGCTCGCGCAGCCATTCGGGCAGGTGGGTGCCGCGTCGGCGACGTGGCAGGACGGCGAGGGCCACCGTCGGGCAAAGAAACGGTCGGGTACGCACATCGGCCTCCGGCACATCGGTGATCGGGATAGGGGCCGCCCCCGGTACGGGGGAAGTCCAGGGGCGGCCCCGACACGAAATCCACCCCGTCCCTTCTTGGATAGGAGCGAATCCGTATGTGTGGGAGTCTGCATAGGACCGCAGGGACATCGATAGGTGCTCGCGGCATCTGCGCAGGTGGAAGCGGCTACAGAGCCGGTTTGACGAGACGTCGAGCGGAATTGGGCAGAGGTGAGGAATCGATGGGCAACGCGATCGACTACGTACGTGAGGAACTGCGGCTGCTCCGGGCTCACCTCGGGTTGAGTCAGGACGATTTCGGCCGTGCCATCGGCTATTCCGGCTCGCACGTCAGCTCGGTCGAGACCGGCGGCCGACCGCCCACGAAGGACTACATGCTGGCCGTCGACCGCGCCCACGACCCGACCTTCGACGCGGAGGCGGCGGAAGGGCGGTTCGGTCGAATGCTGCGGGAGTTGTCGAAGCTGGAGCAGACCCCGTCGTGGCTGCGGGAGTGGATCGAGCTGGAACGCGAGGCGGCGCTGCTGCGGTGGTACGAGCCGGCGTACCTGCCCGGCGTCTTCCAGACCGAGGCATATGCCCGCGCGACCATGAGCGACGGCCTGCTCCTACCCGACCAGGTCGACCAGCGGGTCGCGTCCCGGCTGGACCGCCAGGCGATCCTCACCCGGGACGTGCCGGTGCCGGTGGTGGCGGTACTCGACGCGATGGTGCTCCGACGGGGCATCAACGGGCGTACCGACATCATGCGGGAGCAGCTCGAACAGTTGGTCAAGATCACCGAGCTGCCGCACGTGCAGATCCTCGTGGTGCCGGAGGAGACCGGGCTCTACTCTGGGTTGCAGGGAGGGTTCATCCTCGCCACGCTGAGCGACGGCTCAGAGGTGGCCCACCTCGACCACCAGGTCCGGGCGCAGATCGTCAACCACACCGACGACCTGGCCGCCCTGCAACGGACCTGGGAGGCGGTCCGGGGTGAGGCGCTCCCCCGCAGGCAGTCCCTCCAGCTGATCAAGGAAGCGGCGCAGACATGGACATGACAGATGCCAGGTGGCGCAAGTCGAGCTACTCCGGCAGCAACGGCGGGTCGTGCGTGGAGGTGGCCGACAACCTGACCGGGGTCGTGCTCGTCCGCGACACGAAGGACCGAGACGGCGGCACCCTCGCCTTCACCCCGACCTCCTGGGCGAGCTTCATCGCGCTGGCGAAGACGATCGACCCGACCGCCTGACCACCCCGACGCTGAAGCCCCCGCCCAGCCGGGGGCTTCAGCGCGCGGCATCCCAGGGTCAGAGCCGCAGCAGCATGCGGGTGTTGCCCAGGGTGTTCGGCTTGACCCGTTCCAGGTCGAGGAACTCGGCGACACCCTCGTCGTAGGAGCGCAGCAGCTGCTCGTAGACCGCGTGCGGCACCGGCGCACCGTCGATCTCGGTGAAGCCGAACGAGGCGAAGAAGCTGGTCTCGAAGGTCAGTACGAAGATCCGGGCCACGCCCAGCTCGCGGGCCGCGTCGATCAGCTCGGCGACGATCCGGTGCCCGATCCGCCGTCCCCGGCAGGACGGGTCGACGGCGACGGTACGGATCTCGGCCAGGTCCTCCCACATGACGTGCAGCGCGCCGCAGCCCACCACCCGGCCGTCGCTGACCCGGGTGGCCACCCGGAACTCCTGCACGTCCTCGTAGAGGGTCACGGTGGCCTTGCTGAGCAGCCGCCGATCGTCGGTGTAGGTGTCCACCAGCCGCCGGATGGCCCGTACGTCGGCGGTGCGGGCCCGCCGGATCACGATGTCGTCGGGCACCGCCTGGGTCGCCTCGGCGGTCACTCGCTCTCCGGCACGTCGACGCAGCGCCCGGCCGCCCACCAGGGCTCGATCAGGTCGAGGGTCTCGTCACCGAACGGGTTGACTCCGGGCCCGGCGCCGAGCGCGTGACCGAGGTGCACGTGCAGGCACTTCACCCGGCCCGGCATGCCGCCGGCCGAGATGCCGGCGATCTCCGGTACCTCGGCGATGGCGTCCCGGCGGGCCAGGTAGTCCTCGTGCGCGGCGCGGTAGCGGGCGGCCAGTTCCGGGTCGGTGGCCAGCCGGTCCGCCATCTCGCGCATCAGCCCGGCCGACTCCAGCCGGCTGCACGCCGCGGTCGCCCGGGGACAGGTCAGGTAGTACAGCGTCGGGAACGGGGTGCCGTCGGCCAGCCGGGGGGTCGTCTCCACCACGTCGGGCAGGCCGCAGGGGCAGCGGTGGGCCACCGCGCGGGTCCCCCGGGGCGGGCGACCGAGCTGCGCGGCGACCGCGGCCAGGTCGGCCTCGGTGGCCGGCTCACGCTCGGGCGGGGGTACGGAAGCCGCCGCCGGCTCCGGCGGTGGTACGACAGTCACGGTGCCATCTCTCGTTCGGTGCTCATTCGTCCAGCTGCGCGTCGGTCTCGACGTCGGTCCGCGCGGCGTCCGCGGCCCGCACACTCGACCAGAGGGTTTCGTACCAGGCGTCCGGTTCGACAGGTGCCGTCGGTTCCCCGCTCTCGCCCGCGTCCCGGGCCGCCCCTGCCGGATCCTCCAGCAGGATCACCATCTTCTCGCCGGGCCGGTGCATGAAGAACCGCTCCCGGGCCTTCGTCTCGATGTACGCCTTGTCCTGCCACTTCTCGGCCTGGGTGGTCAGCTCGGCGATCAGCTCCCGTTGGGCCGCCTGCGCGGCCTCCATCCGTTCGATGTCCGCCTGCTGATCCAGGTAGACCCGGACCGGATAGGTGTAGGCCAGCGCCAACGCGATCAACACCGCGATGAGGACGGTGGCGCGTCCGGTGAGACCTCGGGGTCGGGGGGCGGCCAGCCGGGTCACCCCGCCGGCCGCCGCCCGCCTGGCGGCAGGCCGCTTGGCGGAGCGTACGCCCTCGGCACCGCGAGCGGCCGACGGCGCGCGACCGGCGGTACGCGACTGCGCGCGCACCCCGCCGTCGCGGACCGTGCCCCGGCCGGTGCCAGGGCGAGCCGGCCGGCGGGCCGGTCGCTGACCACCCGGCGTGCGGCGCTGGTGCATCACACCCCTCCCCCGAGGTCTCGCATCGGCTCAGGCGGAACGGTAGCGCGGGAAAGCGCCCGCGCCGGCGTACCGCGCCGCGTCGGCCAGCTCCTCCTCGATCCGCAGCAGCTGGTTGTACTTCGCCACCCGGTCCGAACGGGCCGGGGCACCGGTCTTGATCTGGCCGCAGCCGGTGGCCACCGCGAGGTCGGCGATGGTGGTGTCCTCGGTCTCGCCGGAACGGTGGCTCATCATGCACTTGAAGCCGGCCCGGTGGGCCAGGTCGACGGCGTCCAGCGTCTCGGTGAGCGAGCCGATCTGGTTGACCTTCACCAGGACGGCGTTGGCGGCCTTCTCGGCGATGCCCCGGGCGATGCGCTGCGGGTTGGTGACGAACAGGTCGTCGCCGACGATCTGCACCCGGCCACCGATCGCGGCGGTGAGCGTCTGCCAGCCGGTCCAGTCGTCCTCGGCCAGCGGGTCCTCGATCGACACGATCGGGTACGCGTCGGCGAGCTTGGTGTAGTACTCGCTCATCTCCTCGGCGGTCTTGGCGACCCCCTCGAAGGTGTACGTCCCGTCGGAGAAGAACTCGGTGGCCGCCACGTCGAGGGCGAAGACGATGTCGGTGCCGAGCCGGTAGCCGGCCTTCTCCACCGCCTCGGCGATCAGGTCCAGCGCGGCGGCGTTGGTGGGCAGGTTCGGGGCGAAGCCGCCCTCGTCACCGAGCCCGGTCGACAGGTCCTTCTTCTTCAGCACCGACTTCAGCGCGTGGTAGACCTCGGCACCGGAACGCAGCGCCTCCCGGAAGCTCGGCGCACCGATCGGCGCGATCATGAACTCCTGGATGTCGACGTTGCTGTCGGCGTGCGCCCCACCGTTGAGGATGTTCATCATCGGCACCGGCAGCAGGTGCGCGTTCGGCCCACCGAGGTAGCGGAACAGGCTCAGCTCGGCGCTGCCGGCCGCGGCCTTCGCCACCGCCAGCGAGACGCCCAGGATGGCGTTGGCGCCCAGCTCGGACTTGTTGTCGGTGCCGTCGATGTCGAGCATCTTCTGGTCGATGACCCGCTGCTCGCTGGCCTCGTAGCCGATCAGCTGGTCGACGATCCGGTCCTCGATGTTGGCGACCGCCTTCTCCACTCCCTTGCCCAGGTAGCGGCCCTTGTCACCGTCGCGCAGCTCGACCGCTTCGAAGGCGCCGGTCGAGGCGCCGGAAGGCACGGCCGCCCGGGAGATCGTCCCGTCGTCCAGCCCGACCTCGACCTCGACGGTCGGGTTACCCCGCGAGTCCAGGATCTCCCGAGCCTCGATTACCTCGATGGTTGCCACTGAGTCGCTCCTCTTGTGTGGTCTCGTCCGGTATCGGCCGCGACGGTGCGGCTGAGGCAGGTGTGTTGAACGCAGCGTATCGGTCACCGCCTGCCCACACCGCGACCGGGCCGCACTGGTCCGTAGGGACGGGTCGGACATTCCCGGATTCTCGTGCGTCAACCGACAACGGGTTTGCACGAGCGGGATCCGATCGATCAGGCTGGTCACCATGCCCGCCCCCTCGGCCACCCTTCGTGCGCTCGCCGCGTCAGTCGTCGTGTTGCTCAGCGTCACGGGCTGTCAGGCTCTGGACGACGCCGGGCGGGCCATGGGGCGGACCGACATCGTCAACGATCTGGCTGCCCGGATGAATCGGGCGCTGGAGCTGACCTACTCGGCGGAGTACCAGCTCGGCGGAGGGCGGACCGCCCTCATCGCGCAGGACCCGGACCGGTCGGCGTACGAGTGGCCGGGCGGGAAGCTGACGGCCACCGCCGAGGCGACGGCCCGCTGCGACACCGAGGGCAAGCGTACGGTCTGCACCCTGCACGCCCCGCCCGCCGCGGACAGCAACCCCTCGACGGTCGTCTACGCCGCCGCCGAGCGGGAAGGTCTGGTCACCCCGCCGATGGTGATGGGGTTGCTGACCGCCGCCGGCCTGGACCCGGGCGCGGTGATCACCCAGAGCGGCACCACCGTCGCCGGTCTCCTCGCCACCTGTGTCGAGGTGCAGCAGGCCGTCGAGAACTTCTCCGCCTGCGTGACAGGTGAGGGAGCGCTGGGCAGCTTCACCGGCCGGGTCGACGGCGAGCCTGTGGAACTGGCGCTGAGCCGATTCCAGGAGCAGGTCGACGGGGCGACCTTCGAGCTGCCGCAGGGCGCCGGGATCGTGGACCGCCGTCGGGCCGGCTCCTGAGCCTCAGCACCCCAACAGGGTGCGCAGGTGGCGCGGCGGTGGGCAGTTGTGGGCCAACATCGCGTCGTGCCAGTCGCGGAGCGACACCTCGGCCGGACGGGCGGCGGCGATCTCCGCCACCTCGCTGTAGCCGACGAAGTAGGTCGACAGCTGAGTGGAGGTGAGCAGGGCACGTCGCCACTTGCCCGCCGCCTCGCCCTCCTCCTGGAAGCCGCGTCCGGTAAGCAGCGCCATCGCCTCGGCCTCGGGCAGCTCCTCGGCGTGCACCAACTGGTCGAGCAGCGCGTTGAGGGTCATCCGCAGCTGCATCTTGAGCTGCTGCAGACGCACCGGCAGACCACCGAAGCCGTGCTCGGACATCACCTGCTCGGCGTAGACCGCCCAGCCCTCCACGAACGGGCCGGAACGGGTGAGCGCCCGTACCCGGGTGGAGCCGACGTGGCGGCGGGCGTGGGCGAGCTGAAGGAAGTGTCCCGGCATCGCCTCGTGCACGGTCAGATTGCGGATCATGTGGTCGTTGTACTCGCGGTAGAACGAGTCCACCCGGTGCGCCGGCCAGTCCGCCGGGGTGGGCGCGATGCAGTAGAACGTGGGCACCTCGGCCGTCTCCAGCGCACCGGGCGCGTCGCAGTAGGCCACCGCCACGCCCCTGGCGAACTCCGGCATCACCTGGATCACGCACCTGTCGTCCGGCACCGTCACCAGGTCGTGGGCGCGGACGAAGTCGCTCGCCTCGTCCATGGTGATCGAGGCCAGGTCGACGATTGTGTGATCGTCCGGATGTTCAGCGGCGAGCAGGTCCAGGGCTCGGCGTACCGCCTCGTCGTCGGCCGGGCCGCCGACCAGTTCGACCGCCGCCGCGCGGATCTCCTCGCCGACCCGGTCCAGGTTCGCCCAGGCCCGGCGCTGGATCTCGGCGGCGCTCAGCTCGGTGTCGAGGGCGTACCACAGCCGCGCCTCCCACCGGCGGCGGCCCAGTCGCGGGTCGCGGCCGGGCCCCGCGTCGGCGGCCAGACCGACGCGCAGCCAGGCGACGAACTCCTCCAGCGCGGCGATCGCGCCGGTGGCCGCCGGCTCGACCTGGTCCAGCAACGCCGGTGCCTGAGCGAGCAGCGCCGGCACCTCGTCACGGATCAGCGCGGCTGCGCCGGTGAACTGCCCGACGGCCGTCTCGGCGTGCACGCGGGGCATGTCACGCAGCGTCGCGCGCGCGGTGGCCAGGGCATCCGGTACGGCGGTCAGCCGGCCGACAAGCGCGGTCAGCCGTTGCTCGGCCGGCGCGTACGGCCGGACGAACAGCCCGTTCAGCAGTGGCCCGGGGTTGTGCACGAGCGGATTCCACTCGTGTTCGCGGATCTCGGTCAGCTCGAACAGTTGCCGGTCGACGAGCGTGGACAGCAGCGCATGATCCACCCGCTCCTCGACATCGAGGGAATCCCCGTCGATCTCACACAGCACACTCGCCGCGTCGACGAGCATCGCCCGGTCCCCCGCGACAGCGTCAGCACTCAGATCCGGCAACCGATCATCGAACCGATGATCCCCAGCCACCCCGGCCAACCCCGGCCGACTGACCAGCAGCGCCTCGACGATCCGCTCCGCCACCACCTCGAACCGCTCCATCCCCCGACCCTACCCACCGGGCCGACCCCCCGACGCCACGCTTGTCGATCAAGAGCTTTGCGTCTGACAGGGCAGCGATTCAGACGCAAACTTCTTGATCAACTCGACGGGGTGGGGGGTTGGGGTGGGGGTTCGGGGGTGGGGAGGGTTTTGGCGTAGGTGAGGGTGGTGTGGCGGAGGGCGGATTCCGGGTTCAGGCCGGCGGCGTGGGCGTTGGCCACTGTGGAGAGGAGGGTGGCGCCCAGGGTCTGTTCGGGGGTTGGTTGGGTTTCGGGGGTGGGGAGGGAAGCGATGAGGTTGGCGCGGGTGGCGCGTTCCAGGATCTGGGTGGCCAGGGAGAGGGCCGGTTGGCTCAGGGCGACGCCGTCCAGCACCGACTTACGAGCCTTCTCGGCCTGCTTGATCCGCTCCCAGTTGGCGGTGATCTCCTCCAGGCTGCCTGCCTCGGCACCGGCGAAGACGTGCGGGTTACGGCGGATCATCTTGTCGACCAGGCCACCGGCCACGTCGTCGATGGTCCACCGCTCGTCCTCGGGCAACTCCTCGGCCAGCCGGGCGTGCAGCACCACCTGGAGCAGCACGTCGCCCAACTCCTCGCGAAGCGAGTCGGTGTCCGAGGCGGCGATCGCGTCGTACGCCTCGTAGCACTCCTCCAGCAGGAAGCCGGCCAGGCTCTGGTGGGTCTGCGCCCGCTTCCAGGGATCGCCGCCGGGCGAGAGCAGCCGGTCCAGCACCGCCACCGCGTCGAGCAGCCGGGCGCCTGGCGGATCCCAGGAGCCGTACATCAGCTCCATCTCGGCCAGGCCCGGCTCCCGGGCCAGCCGCAGGCCGAGCTCCCGGGCCAGCGCCTCGTCACCGGCCGGGCCGGCCAACCAGACCACCGTGTCGTGCGCCGCTGCGGCGTCCAGCAGCGCCGGCACCACCGGGCCGTCCGGCACCCGCACCTGCCCGCCCGCCGACCGGATCGCCGTGGTCAGCTCACTCTCCGCCCCGGCCAACACCACAGCGGCGCGTACGACATCCCAGGCGGCTGCCGTCAGCAGACCGGCCGGCAACCGGGGTGAGGTCACCAGCAGGACGATCCGGGGCATGCTCAGCCGTGCCCGTGGCCCGCGTGGTCCCCTTCGTCCGCGTGGTCCGCCGGCTGCGGCTTCGGGGTGGAGACGTCGGTGACCGCCGTGGAGGCCGGCTCACCGAGCGGCACACCCACCGCGACGATCGGAGTCGCACCCGAGAAGCTCAACACCGGGAACACCAGCGGACGGTAACGGGGGTTGACCGTCACGTCGTACGCCTCGACCGCCTCGGCCAGCGAGTTGCGGTTGGCCAGCGCGTAGCGCAGCTGCTCACCGTCGAGCTGGCCGGCGGCCTCCTCGACGGTCACCTCGGCCGGCACCGCGCCGGCCCGCTTGCCCGCGTTGACCAGCTCGGTCAGCTCCTGCTGGGTCGGGGCCACCGGCTCGCCGACCGGAATGCCGGACAGGCAGCTGTAGAGCTCGGCGGTGCGCCGCACGTACTCGGTCTCGGGGTTCATGCCGACACCCTGGGCGATCTGCGCGGGATCGACGACGTTCTGGGGCCGGTAGTTCTCGGCGGCGGAGACCCGCTCGCACACCTCGCTGAGCACCAGAACGCTCACCACCTCGCTGCGCCCGGGCAGCCGCGGCTGCTGCCCCGGCATGGCCGCGTCCTCCTCGGTCGGCGCCGGGTTCTTCGTCCGCGCGTCGTCGATGAGCGCGGTGACCGCATCCTCGGTGATCGAGTGATCACCGATGTAGGCGGCGACACCGGGTTCGGAACGACACGCGGAGAGGGCAACCAGGCCGACCGCCACGCTGGCGACGGCGACAAGACGGCGAGCACGCATTCCGTCACTCTCTCATGACCGGTTCCCGCCCTGCCTGGGAGGGTTCCGCCGGAGCCGACTGGTGGGTCAGCGGGCTCCGGCAGTCGCGGATCAGCGGGCTCCGGCGGTGGCGGGTCAGCGGGCTCCGGCGGTCGCGGGCTGGGCGGCGGTGGGGGCACCGAGGACGTCGGAGAGCAACTGGGCACACCAGTCCAGCAGGGCCTGGTCGCGCAGCGGCTCCCCACCGATCCGGCGGGTCGTCGGACGCGGAACGCTCACCTGGTCCAACGCGGTCTTGTAGACCGAGTCGGGGTGGTAGCGCTTGAGCCGCATCTGCTTCGAGTCGGGCAGCGGCAGCGGGCTGAAGCGCAGGTGTTTGCCCTGCACGCTGACGTCGGTCAGGCCGTAACGGCGGGCCAGCAGCCGGAACCGCGCCACCGCGATCAGGTTCTGCACCGGGGCGGGCGGTTCGCCGTACCGGTCGGTCATCTCGGCGGCCACCTCGCGCAGCCGCTCCTCGTCGCGGGCCTCGGCGAGCTTGCGGTACATCTCCAGGCGCAGCCGTTCCACACCTACGTAGTCGTGCGGCAGGTGCGCATCCACCGGCAGGTCGATCTTGACGTCGGTCTCCTCCTCGGGCTGCTCGCCCTTGAACGCGGAAACCGCCTCGCCGACCATCCGGACGTACAGGTCGAAGCCGACGCCCTCGATGTGACCGGACTGCTCGCCGCCGAGCAGGTTGCCGGCGCCCCGGATCTCCAGGTCCTTCATCGCCACGTACATGCCGGCACCCAGCTCGGTGTGCTGGGCGATGGTGGCCAGCCGCTCGTGGGCGTGCTCGGTGAGCGGCTTGTCCGGCGGGTAGAGGAAGTACGCGTACGCCCGTTCCCGGCCCCGGCCCACCCGGCCCCGGATCTGGTGCAGCTGGGCCAGGCCGAGCAGGTCGGCCCGCTCCACGATCAGGGTGTTGGCGTTCGGGATGTCGATGCCGGATTCGACGATCGTGGTGCAGACCAGGACGTCGAACTCCTTCTCCCAGAAGCCGACCATGACCTTCTCCAGGGCGTCCTCGCCCATCTGGCCGTGGGCCACCGCGACCCGCGCCTCGGGCACCAGTTCCCGCAGCTTGCGGGCGGTCCGCTCGATCGACTCGACCCGGTTGTGCAGGTAGAAGACCTGGCCGTCGCGGAGCAGCTCGCGGTGGATCGCGGCGGCCACCTGCCGGTCGTCGTACGCCCCGACGGCGGTGAGCACCGGGTGCCGCTCCTCCGGCGGGGTGGCGATTGTCGACATCTCCCGGATGCCGGTGATCGCCATCTCCAGGGTTCGCGGGATCGGGGTGGCCGACATGCTCAACACGTCGACCGCGGCCCGCATCGACTTCAGGTGTTCCTTGTGTTCGACGCCGAAGCGCTGCTCCTCGTCGACGATCACCAGCCCCAGCGACTTGAACCGGGTGGAGGCCGCCAGCAGCCGGTGAGTGCCGATGACGATGTCGGCGGTGCCGTTGGCCACCATCTCCAGCGTCTGCTCGGCCTCCTTGGGCGTCTGGAACCGGGACAGCTGCCGGATGGTCACCGGGAACTGGCTCATCCGCTCGGCGAAGGTGTTGTAGTGCTGCTGCACCAGCAGGGTGGTCGGCACCAGCACCGCCACCTGCTTGCCGTCCTGCACCGCCTTGAACGCCGCGCGTACCGCGATCTCGGTCTTGCCGTAGCCGACGTCGCCGCAGATCAGCCGGTCCATCGGGACGCTCTGCTCCATGTCCCGCTTGACCTCGTCGATGGCGGCGAGCTGGTCGGGCGTCTCCTGCCAGGGGAAGGCGTCCTCCAACTCCCGCTGCCAGGGCGTGTCCGGCCCGAAGTTGTGCCCCTTGGACGCCTTGCGGGCGGCGTAGAGCTGGATCAGCTGGGCGGCGATCTCCTTGACCGCCTTGCGGGCGCGGGCCTTGGACTTCTGCCAGTCCGAGCCACCCATCTTGTGCAGGGTGGGCTGCTCGCCGCCGACGTACCGGCTGAGCTGGTCGAGCTGGTCGGTGGGGACGAAGAGGCGGTCGCCCGGCTGGCCGCGCTTGCTCGGGGCGTACTCGATGACCAGGTATTCGCGGGACGCGCCGTTGACCGTGCGCTGCACCAGTTCCACGTACCGGCCGATGCCGTGCTGCTCGTGCACCACGTGGTCGCCGGCCCGCAACTCCAGCGGGTCGATGGTGTTGCGCCGCCGGCTCGGCATCTTGCGCATGTCCCGGGTCGAGGCACCCCGACCACCTGTGACGTCGTTGCCGGTGAGCAGCACGAACCGGGCCGCCTCGTCGACGAAGCCACCGGTCAGGCTGCCGCAGGTGACCAGCAGCTCGCCGGGGGCGGGCGCGGCCGGCACCTGCTCGGTCAGCCGGGCACCCAGGCCACCGTCGCGCAGCACCTCCACCGCCCGCTGGGCGGGACCGTGCCCCTCGAAGACCAGCACGATCGACAAGCCTTCGCCGGCCCACCGCTTCAGGTCGTCGACCACCCGGGCCGTCTCACCGTGGTAGAGCGGTGCCGGCTGGGCGGCGAGCGTCACCGCGATCGCGTCGTCCGGGGTGACGTCGACCGTGTCCGGTGCGTCCTCCCAGGGCTCCCGGGCAGCCGCGGCACCCGGCTCCGCCAGCCCGAAGGGGGACAGCGTCCACCAGGGCTGGCGCAGGGTCGCGGCGTGCGCGCGTACGTCGGCCAGGGTTCGGAAGGCGGCGGCGCCGAGGTCGATCGGGGCCTTGCCTCCGACGGCGGCCGCGGCCCAGCTGGCCGCCAGGAACTCGTCCGAGGTACGCACCAGGTCGTGCGCGCGGGTGCGGATCCGCTCCGGGTCGCAGAGCAGGACGTGGGCGCCCCTGGGCATGCAGTCCAGCAGCAACTCCATCGAGTCCGTGCCGATCAACGCCGGGGCGAGGGACTCCATTCCCTCCACCGGTACGCCGCCGGCCAGCTTGTCCAGGATCTCGGCCAGCTCCGGGTGCTGCTGCGCCAGCGCGGCGGCCCGCTCCCGTACCGCCGGGGTGAGCAGCAGTTCCCGGCAGGGCGGCGCCCAGAGCTGGGCGACCTGCTCGATGGTGCGTTGGTCGGCGACGGCGAAGGTGCGGATCTCCTCCACCTCGTCGCCCCAGAACTCGACCCGCGACGGATGCTCGTCGGTGGGCGGGAAGACGTCCAGGATGCCGCCGCGCACGGCGAACTCGCCCCGCTTGGTGACCAGGTCGACCCGGGCGTACGCCATGTCGGTCAACCGGCGGGCGACCTGCTCCAGGTCGGCCTCGTCCCCGGCGGACAGCCGCACCGGCTCCAGGTCACCCAGCCCCTTGAGCTGCGGTTGCAGCAGCGACCGCACCGGCGCGACGACCACCCGCAACGGCCCGGTACGCCCGTGCGCGTC
Source organism: Verrucosispora sp. ts21 (assembly GCF_002879555.1). Taxonomy (NCBI): domain Bacteria; kingdom Bacillati; phylum Actinomycetota; class Actinomycetes; order Micromonosporales; family Micromonosporaceae; genus Micromonospora; species Verrucosispora sp. ts21. The sequence goes on from NZ_PNOZ01000007.1 coordinate 23,280, forward strand.
GGTGGCGTCCGGATGCGCGAGCCGGCGCAGCACCGCCAGCCGGCGGCCCACGGTGTCCGAGCGCGGCGAGAGCCGCTCGTGCGGCAGCGTCTCCCAGCTCGGGAAGATCGCCACCTGCTCGGCCGGCAGCAGCGTGCCCAGCGCGGCGACCAGGTCCTCGGCCTCGCGGCTGGTCGCCGTCACCGCCAGCACCGGCCGCCCCGCGCCGCCACCCTGCTTGCCGCCGCCCTGCTTGCCTGCGCCCTGCTTGTCGCCGCCCTGCTTGCCGGTTCCGGTGGCGGGGTCGGCCGCGACGGCGGCTACCGCGAACGGGCGCAGCGCCGGTGGGGCGGTCAGGTCGAGCCCGTCGACCTGGGCCGCACCGGAGCGCGCCAGGTCACGGACCCGCGCCAGACCGGGGTCGGCAAGGGCGGCGGCGAACAGTCCGGTGAGCGCAGTCATGATCACTTCCGAGACGCGAGGACACGACGAGCACCCCGCGTCCGAACGGACGGGGGGTCATACCGGTCGACACTATCTCTCCGGGGCGACGATCCCGCGCCGTCCACGGCTGTTGCCGTGCTCGGGCTCACCCACGCGCACCGGAGAACATTGACGCTGTCGCCTGTCTGTGATCGGCTTCCCACGCTGGATGTCCGTATCCGTCTGACACCGGAGTACCGTGACCAACCCGCCACCCGGCTATCCGCCGCAACCGCCGTACGGCGGCCAGCCGCCAGCCGCGCCCCGAGCTCGCGCTGAGCGCCGTCCCGATCGGGATCCAGTTGTGGTTGCTCGGGCGTGCCCCGGTGCTGGCGCTGAGCCCGGCCGGGCTGTGGATCCGTACCCGGCCCACCCGCGGTCAGGCGGTCTGGTTGCCCTGGGAGGCCATCGCGCAGATCTCCCGTCGCCGCTGGCTCTTCGAGAAGATGCTCGTGGTCAAGCCCTACGATCCCCGGATACTGCCGAAGGCCGGCTTCTACACGGCGCTGGACAGTGCGGCGCTGAGCGCCCTGCACGGTTCCGGCCTGGTCGCCACCCTCAACTTCGCCGACAAGTCCGAGGCAGAGATCCTCGCCGCCGTCGCTCACTTCAGCGCCAACCGCTGCCGCCTCATCTGAGGGGGCACTCTTGATCGACTCCGTTACGCCGTAACGGCGGCTTCCCACCCCTGCGGATCCCACCGTTTCGGCGAAACGGCGCGCCTTCTCGCCGGGCCGGGGTTTGGGCGGGTAGATCAACGCTGCCACGCCCCGACGGTACCGACGTGGGATTGATCACCGCAGCCCCGTTTCGGCGGCCCGCACACCGGTGCCCGCTCGGGGTGACCCCACCCGCCCCGACCAGCACTGATATTCGCCGATCGACAGCCCGTGACGTTAAGAAGGGGCCCTTCCTATACAGAAAGCGATAACAAGGGTCCCCTCCTTTCAGCCGGGCTGACGCGGATACGATCGGGGGAAGTCGGACAGCGCTGTCCTTCGCACTACCGTGAGGAGCGCATGGTGACCGACCAGCACGATCACGACGGCCCCGACGCCGCCCTGCGCGCCGACATCCGCAGGCTGGGCACCCTGCTCGGGCAGACCCTGGCGCGCCAGGAGGGTCGGCCGCTGCTCGACCTCGTGGAGGAGATCCGCGCCCAGGTCCGTACCGATGCCCCGGCCGCCGCCCGCCGCCTCGGCGGGTTGGACGTGACCACCGGCACGAAGCTGGCTCGCGCCTTCTCCACCTACTTCCACCTGGCCAACATCACCGAGCAGGTGCATCGGGCCCGCGACCTGCGTCGACGTCGGGCCGTGCAGGGTGGCTGGCTGGACCAGGCGGCCAAGATGATCTCCGAGCGGGGAGTACCGGCGGAGGAGATCGCCGCGGTGGCCCGCCGGTTGGCGATCCGGCCGGTCTTCACCGCCCACCCGACCGAGGCGGCCCGCCGGTCGATCCTGTCGAAGCTGCGCGCCATCGCCGACGAGCTGGACACCGAGACCGCGAACGCGATCCTCTACGGCGCCAGCGACGAGGGTCCGGCGAACCGTCGGCTGGCCGAGCTGCTCGACCTGATGTGGCAGACCGACGAGCTGCGGCTGGATCGTCCCGACCCGACCGACGAGGCCCGCAACGCCATCTACTACCTACGCGACCTGTACGCCGAGGCCGCCCCGCAGGTGCTCGACGACCTCGCCGAGACGCTGCGCACCCTCGGCGTGGAGACCTCACCGACGGCCCGCCCGTTGACCTTCGGCACCTGGATCGGCGGCGACCGGGACGGCAACCCGTTCGTCACCCCGACGGTCACCCGCGAGGTGCTGGCCATCCAGCACGAGCACGGGCTGACCGCCACCGAGGCGGCGATGGAAGAACTGATCAACGAGGTGTCGGTGTCCCGCCGGCTGCGCGGGGTGTCGCTGGACCTGTCCGCCAGCCTCGCCGCCGACCTGGACGCGCTGCCCGAGGTGGCCCCCCGGTTCCGCCGGGTCAACGCCGAGGAGCCGTACCGGCTCAAGGCCCGGTGCGTACGCGCCAAGCTGGCAAACACCCGCGCCCGGCTGCGTCAGGGCACCCCGCACGTGCCGGGGCGGGACTACCGGGGCTCGGCCGAGTTGATCGCCGACCTGGAGCTGCTGCGCGCCTCGCTGGCCCGCAACTCCGGTCAGCTCACCGCCGTGGGGCGGCTCGCCTCGACCATCCGTACGGTCTCCGCGTTCGGCCTGCACCTGGCGACCATGGACGTGCGGGAGCACGCCGAGAAGCACCACGAGGTGCTGGCCCAGCTGTACGCGGCGGTCGGCGAGGTCGACGACTACCCGTCGTTGAGCCGGCTGGAGCGCACCAAGCTGCTCGCCGACGAGCTGACCGGCCGCCGACCGCTGTCGGCTGCGGACACTCCGCTGTCCGAGTCGGCCCGCAAGACGTTCGACGTGTTCAGCACCATTCGCGAGGCGCAGGACCGGTTCGGCAGCGAGGTCATCGAGTCGTACATCATCTCGATGACCCTCGGGGTCGACGACGTGCTCGCCGCCGTGGTGCTGGCCCGCGAGGCGGGACTCGTCGACGTGCACAGCGGGCGGGCACGCATCGGCATCGTGCCGCTGCTGGAGACTCCCGCCGAGTTGAACGCCGGTGGTGAGCTGCTCGACGAGTTGCTGTCGCTGCCCGCGTACCGGGCGCTGGTGGCGGCCCGGGGTGACGTGCAGGAGGTGATGCTGGGCTACTCCGACTCCAACAAGGAGGCCGGCATCACCACCAGCCAGTGGTCAATCCACCGGGCGCAGCGGGCGCTGCGGGACGTGGCCGCCCGGCACGGGGTGCACCTGCGACTGTTCCACGGCCGGGGCGGCACGGTGGGTCGCGGCGGTGGCCCCACCCACGACGCGATCCTGGCCCAGCCGTACGGCACCCTGGACGGCGCGATCAAGGTGACCGAGCAGGGCGAGGTGATCTCCGACAAGTACACCCTGCCGGCGCTGGCCCGGGAGAACCTGGAGCTGACCGTGGCCGCCGTGCTCCAGGCCACCCTGCTGCACACCGCCCCCCGGCAGCCCGCCGAGATGCTGGAGCGCTGGGACGCCACGATGGACGCGGTCTCCGAGTCGGCCTACCGGTCGTACCGCTCGCTCGTGGAGGATCCGGATCTGCCGGCGTACTTCTGGGCGTCCACGCCGACGGAGCTGCTCGGCGCGTTGAACATCGGCTCCCGTCCGGCGAAGCGCCCGAACACCGGGGCCGGGCTGTCCGGTCTGCGGGCCATCCCGTGGGTGTTCGGCTGGACCCAGACCCGGCAGATCGTGCCCGGCTGGTACGGCGTGGGCTCCGGCCTGGCCGCCGCACGCGAGGCCGGGCTGGCCGACGTGTTGGCCGAAATGCACCGCAACTGGCACTTCTTCCGCACGTTCCTGTCGAACGTGGAGATGATGCTGTCCAAGACCGACCTCGGCATCGCCCGGCGGTACGTGGAGACCCTGGTCCCGAAGAAGCTGCACCCGATCTTCGACAAGATCGAGGCGGAGTACGAGCTGACCCGGCGCGAGGTGCTGGCCGTCACCGATTCACCGGACCTGCTGGAGAACTCCCCCGTGCTGCAACGCACCCTCGCGGTGCGCGACACGTACCTGGAGCCGCTGCACCACCTCCAGGTCGCGCTGCTGCGGCAGTACCGCGACTCCGGTGCGGCCGGTCGGGCGGTGGTCACCGCACCGGGCGGCCGGCGCGCACCCAACGACGGTACGGCGCTGGAACGTGCCCTGCTCACCACCGTCAACGGCATCGCCGCCGGCATGCGCAACACCGGCTGACGCCGGCATCATCTGGCGAAACGGCGAACCGGCCCGAGCGACAGCTTGGGCCGGTTCGCCGTTCACGAGTTCTCAGACGGTCGCCGGGAGCGCCTCCACGGCCATGGCGAGCGAGCCGAGCAGCGCGGCGTCCTGCGCGAACGCCGACAGGACGATCTCCGGCTGGTACGGCAGCGCGTGGGTCAGCCGCTCGATGAGCAACTCCCGCACCACCTCGTTTCCGGCGACGCTGCCGACCAGCACGATCCGGTGCGGGTCGAGCAGCAGGCAGCAGGTGACGAGGTGACGGGCCAACTCGTCGACGCGCAGGCGCAGCTCGTCCCGGAACCGGCCGGGTTGGGCCGCAGCGGCGCAGAGCGCGGCGGCCTGCCCGGTCAGTCCGAGGCGCTGTGCCAACTCGTCCAGGGCCCGACCGGAGAAGGTCGCCTCCAGCATCGGCTCCAGACCGGCGGGCCAGCTGTGGTCAGTCAGACCGTAGGCGATCTCGCCGGCCGCGCCGTGGTGTCCGGCGATCACCTCGCCGCCGATCGTCACCGCTGCGGCCACGCCGGTCCCGAGCCCGATCACCAGGCCGGAATCGACGCCGCGCAACGCGCCGTGGCGCAGCTCGGCGTAGGCGGCGGCGTTGAGGTCGTTCGCCACCCGTACGGAGGCCACTCCGAGGTGGGCGCGGACCTCCTCGGCGAGGCGCAGCTGCTCCCAACCGGGGACATTCGGTGCCAGTTCGATGGAGTGGTCGTGAACCACGCCGGGAGAGGCGATGCCGGCCGCCACGATCGTGCCGCCCGTACCGTCGGCGAGTTCCCGCGCCCGGTCGAGCGCCCGGGTCAGAGCCTGCTGCGCACCCTGCTCGGCGTTTGTCGGCAGGCGCTCGGAGACGAGCAGCCGACCATCGACGTCACCCACGCCGATCGCCATCTTCGTGCCGCCGAAGTCGATACCGAGCAGTCGCGGGTTTGCCGGTTGTTCCATGGTGATGTCAAATCGCCCTTCGGGCCGTCGGTCCAGGTGGTTCTGTGGTCGCGGTGACACAACTGCCGCTGTCACACGATGCTGTGTCTGCTGCCCGGTCACGGGCTCACCCTCGCCGCGACCGCCTCGGCCAGAGCCGCGTCGGCACGGTGCAGCCGTTCCCGCAGGGCATCCGCCCGCGCTGCCACATCGTCCATTATCGACCGCAGCTGCGCCACCTGCTCCCGTACTGCGGTCTCGCCCGGGCCGTCGGCCTGGGCGCGGCGGAGCACGAATTCGGGGCGGACGGCGGCGGCCAGCAGGTCACTGATCGCGACCTCGTCGAGCTGGTCGGCGATGCCGAGGTCGACCGCTGCGGTACGGACGTCCTCGACGGTCCAGGTGGCGGGCGCGCCGGCCCGTACCAGCCGGCCGAGCAGCGAGTGGGCGCCCCGGAACGGTACGCCGTGGCGGGCCAGCGCGTCGGCGGCGGCGGTCGTGGTGGCACCGGAGGCGACGATCTCCTCGCTGGTCGGCGGACGCAGCGGATCCAGTTCCGCGATCAGCCCGCCGAGCAGGTTGAAGAACCGATACGCCCGGTCGTCGCTGTCCCAGAGCCGGGCCTGCACGTCGGTGGTGGCGTTGTTGGAGTCCTCCCACCAGGCGGCGCCGACGTTGTTGAGCACGCTGGCGGCGTCGGCCGCGGCAGCACCGGCCATCGACACCAGGTGTTCCAGTACGACCGGGTTGCGCTTCTGCGGCATGATGCTGCTGCCCTGGGTGAACGAGCCGGGGGTGACCACCCAGCCCCAGGTCAGCCAGTCCATCAGGGTACGGGCCAGCCGGGCCCCGGTGGCCAGTGACTGCGCGTTGAGGGTGGCGACCCGGACCAGGTGATCGGCACCGGCCACCGCCTCGTAGGAGTTGACGACGAGCCGCTCGAAGCCGAGCAGGTCCGCCAGGCGGCGGGGCGAGATGTCCAGGTCGGTGCCGGCGAACGCGCAGGAGCCCAGGGGCGAACGGTTCATCTCGTCGAGCAGGTCGGCGTAGGCGACGCCCTCACCGGCCAGCGCCTCGGCGTAGCCGGCGAAGACGTGCCCGATGCTCGTCGGCTGGGCCGGACGTCGGTGGGTGTAGCCGGTGACCACCACGTCGGCGTGCCGATCGGCCCGGTCCAGCACGGTCCGACCGGTCGCCAGCACCGCGTCGAGCACGGCGAGCAGCTGGTCGCGCAGCACCATCCGGAAGACCCCGGCGTCGAGGTCGTTACGGCTGCGGGCGAGTTGCACGCTGAGCTGGGAGGGCTCGACCCCGCAGGCGGCGGCGAGCCGCTTCTCCAGCGTGTAGTAGACGTCCTCGACGCTGCCGTCGTAGTCGAGGTCCTCGGGCCGGTCCTGGGCAAGGACGAGCAGACCACGCAGCATCATCGCGGCGGAGTCGGCGGGGATCAGGCCCTGCTCGGCGAGCATGACGACGTGGGCCTGGCTGGCCTTGACCATGGCCGGGTACAGGTTGGCGGCGTGATGCTCGAACACGACGCGCAGATGGTGCTGTTGGTACGTGGTCAGTGACGGGGTCATGGTGGCCTCCCAATGTGGTCCGTTGTCCTGCGCAGCCGACGAGTGGGTCACCCGACCGCCTGGTCCGACCTTCCGCTCCCGTCAGGTCGGTCGGACCAGGCCGGCCGGCCGGACCAGCCGGGCTGGTCCGTCCCTGGCGGGCTGGGTAACGGTGCTGCCAGCCACGCCTCGATCACCTCACGCAGCCGCGCGCCGGCCAGGTGGCGGATCCGTTGCCCGGCCGCCTCGCTGGCCAGCGAGACATGACCCGACCAGCCCTGCCAGGGGTCGGGCCGCGACTCGATGAGCACGTACGGGTACGGGGTGGGCAGCTTCGGCTTCGGCGGCAGGTCCGGTGTGGCGGACAGGTGCACCGCCTCGGGGTCGAAGGCGAGCACTGCCGAACTCTCGTACGCCCCGCCGTGTCCCCGGGCCGGCAGGGCACCGAAGATCTCGCCCGTCTCGTCCGGGCCGACCAGCTGGAACCAGTTGACAAGCAGCAGGCTCGCCAGGTGCCGGCCGGACACCCATTCCATCGCGGCACGGACCGTGGAGAGGTTGGCGTCGTGCCCGTTGACCACGAGCAGCCGGGGAAAGCCCGACTCCACGATGCCGGCGAGCACGTCGCTGAGGTAGCCCACGGCGATCTCCGGCCGCAGCGCCACCGTGCCCGGCCAGGGACGGGTCTGGCCGGGGCAGGCGGCGTACGGCGCGGCGGGAAAGAGCACGGCGCGGGCCGTACCGGTGGCCAGTTCACCGGCGAACCCCTCGGCGAGCAGCAGGTCGGTGCCGAGCGGCAGGTGCGGACCGTGCCACTCGACGGCACCGACCGGCAGCACCGCGAGGTCGGCCGCCTCGGCCACGGCGGCCAGCGCGTGGCCGGGTACCCGGGTGATGGGCAGCAGTCCGCCCTCGGCCTTCCACCGTTCGATCAGTTCGTCCACTGCTCGGCCCTCCGGGTCGCGGTGCGGCTGCTCTCCAGCCGGCCGGAGAACCACATCACCACGAAGATCAGCGCCACCTGGAGCATGCCGTAGGCCGCGGCGGTGCCGAGTTCGAACGAGTACATCCGGTTGTTGATCGCCACCGAGATCGGCACGGTCGAGGAGGTGTAGATCAGCACCGAGGCGACGAACTCGCCGACACCGTGCACGAAGGCCAGCAACGCGCCGGCCAGCACGCCGGGCAGCATCAGCCGTACGGTGATGGTGTAGAAGGCCCGCAGCCAGGAGGCGCCGAGGTTACGGGCGGCCTCCTCCAGCGACGGGTCGATCAGCGCCAGCGCCGCGGAGCTGGACCGGAACACGATCGGCAGGAACCGCACGAAGTAGGCGAGCGGCAGGATCCAGAAGGTGCCGATCAGCACCTGCCCGAAGCTGAACGCGTTGCCGGTGCTGAAGGCCGAGATCAGGTTGATCGCGACGACAGTGCCCGGCAGTGCCCAGGCGATCATGACCGCCACGTCGAGCAGTCCACGGCCGATGAACTTCAGGCGCCGCACGGCGTACGCGACGAGCACACCGATCACCACACAACCGATGGCGGCGAGCAGGCTCATCTGCAGCGAGTTGAGGATCGGCTCGAACGCCTTGGGGTCGGAGAAGATGGTGACGAAGTTGTCCAGGGTGTACGTCTCCGGCAGCACCTGGGTGGTCCAGGTCCGGTTCTCGGAGAAGGCCACGAGGGCGATCGTGGCGACCGGGGCGAGCAGCACCATGGTGGCCAGTACCGAGGCGACCGGGGCGAGCCACCGGCCGATCGGGTTGGTCAGCTCCCGACGGTTCGCCGAGATGCCCTTCGACTGCGACTGGTAGCTGCGCCGACCCTCGTACCACCGCATCGCCAGCAGGAAGATGATGGAGACGATGCCCAGCACAGAGGCGTACGCCGAGGCCATCGGCAGGTCGCCGTTGGTGCGGTTGATGTAGATCTGCATCGTCATGGTCTGGCTGACGTTGAACAGCAGTGGCGCGGTGTAGGACGCCAGCGAGGTCATGAAGACCAGCAGCGACGCCGAGACCATCGCCGGGGTGAGCATCGGCAGCAGGACGGTGCGCCAGACCCGTACCCGGCCGGCGCCGAGGTTGTACGCCGCCTCCTCGACCGACGGGTCCATCCCGGCGAGCGCCGCGGCGGCCGCGAGGTAGAAGAAGGGGTACATGGTGAACGTGTGCACCACGAGCACCCCGGCGATCCCGTCGAAGGCCATGATCGGCCGCTCGGTGCCGAAGAGTGCCTGCAACCCCCGGGGCACGATGCCGATGTTGCTGTAGAGCAACTGGAACGACACGGCACCGATCAGCGGCGGCAGAGCGGCCGGCACCAGGATGATCGCCTCGATGAGCCGGCGACCGCGGAAGCTGAACCGCTTGAGCAGGAACGCCATCGCCACGCCGACGATGCCGCAGAGCAGCACGCTCGCCGCGGAGATGAACAGCGAGGTGAACAGCGACTCCCGGGCGACCCCGGAGGAGGTGAAGAACTGGAGGTAGTTGCGCGTGCCGTTCTCGCTGACGCTCTCCGAGAAGGTGGCGAACATCGGGTGCACGACGTAGCCGTAGAGCACCAGGACCAACGGCAGCACGAGCAGGTACGGGAACCACTGTGAGTTGGTGCCGCCGGCCAGGCGCTGGCGCAACCAGGCCAGCCGGGGCGGTGAAGTCTCGGGCATTACGGTCACGGCTTGACCACCCAGAGGCGTTCCCGGACCAGCCGCAGGCCCACCAGGTCACCGACGTTGATGCTCGACGGCGCATCGATGACGGCCGCCATCACCTCGGTGCCGTCGGCGTCCACGGTCAGGTTGGTGGCCATTCCGGTGAACTCGACATGGGTGACCCGACCCCGCAGGGCGGGCTCGTCCTCCCCACCGGCGATGGTGATGTGCTCGGGACGGACCGACACCAGCGCGGTGTCGCCCTCGGTGAGGCCGTGCCCCGGGGCGGCGCCGACCTCGAGGGTCGTGCCGTCGGGCATTCGCACCTCGACCCTGTTCTCACCGGCACCGGCCACCGGCAGGCTGAGCACGTTGCTGCGCCCGATGAAGCGGGCCACGAAGGCGTTCGCGGGCCGGTAGTAGATCTCCTGCGGGGAGCCGACCTGCTGGACCTTGCCGGACTGCATGACCGCGATCCGGTCCGACATCGCCATCGCCTCGGCCTGGTCGTGCGTCACGTAGATGGCGGTGTTCCCGCTCTCCCGCTGGATCCGCCGGATCTCGGTGCGGGTCTCCTCGCGCAGCTTGGCGTCCAGGTTGGACAGCGGCTCGTCGAGCAGCAGAGTGCGGGGCCGGATGACCAGGGCGCGGGCCAGGGCGACCCGCTGCTGCTGACCACCGGAGAGGGCGTCGATGCGTCGGGCGCCGTACCCGGAGAGGTGGACCTGGGCGAGCGCCTCCTCGACCCGGCGGTCCCGCTCGGCGCGGGAGACCCGGCGGACCCGGAGGCCGTACGCGACATTCTGCGCCACCGTCATGTGCGGAAAGAGCGCGTAGTTCTGGAACACCATGCCGGTGTCCCGCTTGTTCGGCGACAAGTGCGTGACGTCGTCGTCGCCGAAGTGGATCTGCCCGGAGGTCGGGAAGTAGAAGCCTGCCACCATCCGAAGGGTCGTCGTCTTGCCGCAACCACTGGGTCCGAGCAGCGTGAAGAACTCGCCGGCGCCGATGGTGACGGTGACATCGTCGACCGCCGCGGCATCGCTCGACTTGTCGAAGCGCTTGCTGACGGCAGTCAGCCGGACATCGATCATTTCTGGGTCCTTCCAGGACGGAGCCGGGTCGTGCCGGGGGGCACGACCCGGACCCCTGTCAACTCAGCCCTTGTCCTTGATCTCGGCGTTCCAGTGAGTGATCCACGCCGTCTCGTTCTTGCCGATCACGTCCCAGTCGACGTCCATCGGCTTGAGGTTGAGGTTGGCCAGCCACTCCGGCTTCTCGCCGATCTCCACCGCGGGGATCTGGAAGTAGTCCTTGGCGAGCGTGGCGCGCAGCGAGTCGTCGAAGAGGAACTCCAGGAACTTCTGCGCGGCGGCGGTGTTGCCACCCTTGACCGCGGCGACACCGTCGACGAGCACCGGAGCGCCGGAGGCCGGCATGATGTAGTCGAACGGCATGCCCTCGTTGGCCTGCAGCAGCACGTCCTGCAGGTTCCAGGCGCTCACCACGCCCTGCTCACGCGACATCTTGAGGTAGAGGTCGGCCGGGTTGGCGGCGTACTCGACGGTGTTGGCGTCGAGCTTGAGCAGCCACTCGTAGCCCGGCTGCGGGTTGGAGCCGTCCGGCGAGAGCCGCTGGATCATCGAGGAGTAGATCGAGCGCATGGTGCCGGAGGCAGCCACGTCCCGGATGATGATCTTGTCTTTCCACTTCGGGTCGATCAGGTCGTCCCAGTCCTGCGGCGCGGTCTGCGGGGTCAGCGCCTTGTTGTTGTACATGATGATCTCGGGCAGCAGGATCTCGCCGAACCAACGGCCCTGCTCGTCCTTGTAGCGCGCGTCCATCTTCGCCGCGAACGAGGGCTGCCACGACTCCAGCAGGTCCTCCGAGGCACCGGCGGCGAGACCCTGCTGGGTGCCGCCCCACCAGACGGACGCCTGCGGGTTGGCCTTCTCGGCCCGGACCCGCTCCAGGACCTCCTGGGCGCCCATGTTGAGCACCTCGACCTTGCCCTTGTACTCGGGGTTCTTGGTCGTGAACTGCTCGACGACGTAGTCGGTGACCGACTTGTCGCGGGCGCTGTAGATGACGAACTTCTCGGCCGTCGGTGTGCCGGACGAGCCGGTGTCCTTGTCGTCACTGCCGCCGCAGCCTGCGGTGACAGCCAGCATTGCGCCGATCGCGATGGCAATGGCCAAAGGACGACGTCTCATTGGTACCTCCACTTGACGGGGGATCTATTGGAGATTTCCGATAGATAGCTGCAAATCGGGCTCCGGAGCATGCCGGAGGGTGTGGGCCGCCGGTTGCGGCACGGATCGGAGATCGAGGCCGACGGAGCGGGCCACGTCGTGGCCGGCCGCGCCGACGCGTACGGGGTCGCGAAGGTGCGGCAGGGTGCCCGTGGGAATCGGTGCTTGGGGTCGGTGGTGGTGCGGGGGTGGCGGTTCTTCCGGGTGGCGGTTCTTCAGGGGCAGGGGACGAGGGTGGCGGTTGCAGGGGTGTGGGGGTCGGGTTACGAGGGTGTGGTCAGGGCAGTGAGGGCAGCGGGACCGCGGCCGAGAGCGCGTAGCTGATCGCTCCGTGCAGTACGGCCTGGTCCCCGAGGGTGGCTCGACGCACCTCGGTGGGTGCGGGGGTCTTGGCGGCGAGAAGGCTCTGGATCTGTTCGAGCGCGGCGTCGTCAAGCTCGGCGGCGGCACCGCTGAGCAGCACCATCCCCGGGTCGATCACGCAGACACAGGAGAGGATGAGCCGCGCCCAGGCGTCGAGGACCTCGTCGAGATATTCGCGGGCCGGCTTCGACGTGGCGGCGAGCTGGATCAGCTCCCGTACCGGTGACTCGGGTCGACGGCCCGGGTGCAGCGCGACCAGCCGCTCCGTGATCGCGTTCACCGACCAGCGGGCCTCGAACTCGCCGACGCCGCTGTAGCTGCGCGCCGGCGCGGCGTCCACCGGCATGAAGCCCACCTCGCCCGCGGCTCCGCTGGCTCCGCGCCGGACCTTGCCGTCGAGCACGAGCCCGGCGCCGATGCCGTCGGCGACGTGGATCAGCAGCAGGTTGGCGACGTCGGCGCCGGCACCGGCCACGCACTCGCCGGCGGCCATCAGGTTGACGTCGTTGTCGACGACGACCGGTACGCCGAGTCGCTGTTGGACCGACTCGCCGATCGGCCACGCCTCGACCAGCCCGACCGACGGCGCGAGGCGTACCGCGCCGTTGGTGGAGACACCCGGCACCGCGATCGCCACGCCGCGCAGTGACGGCAGGTTGTCGCCGACCAGGTCCAGGACGAACGTGCAGACGGTCTCCACCACGTCGCCGCCGAACCGTGCGGTGCGGTGCGCGATGATCGCGCCCTCGCTGTCGGCGATCTCGCAACTGATCCGGGGTGGTTCGAGCGAGACCGCCGCGACGAGTTCGGCACGCGGGTTGAACTCGAGCATCTCCCGCGGTCGCCCGGTGGTGGGTGCGCCCGGCCCTCGCTCGATGAGATAGCCCTCGGCGATGAGCTCCCGCACGAGTGCGGTCACCGTCGCAGCGGGGAGGCCGGTCATCTCGGCCAGGTCCACGCGGGACAACAGCCGCGCCTGCCGGGCAGCCAGGATCACCGAGAGACGCTTGATCTCGCGGGACCGCTCACGGCTGACCGGACTGGTCGGTGCTCTGTCAGACACAGTTTCTTCCTACTGAGAAAAAAGTGGGCCGTCAAGTAACGAGATGATCTCAGCTCCGACCTGCGGAAACGAAGCATCGATGAGGGATCACCGGCTGGCCATCGCGCCTTAACGCACAGATCGGACCGCAAGGGAGAAGTCGATCGCCTTAAATCGGGCGCAAAGGGGCCGCAAGGGTCCGATGTGGCGACAGCCCACCGCCCCTGAACAGGGGGATCGTTTTTTCGAAGAAGTAAGAAAGTCCCTCGGACCTATTGACTACCGGAGTCCAAGATTCCTAGCGTTACGGCCCGAAGGCCTTCACGGTGGACCTACCCCCACCACCGTCCGCACCGCTCACGCCGTGACGGTGCGCGTGCACGAACGAACCGTCTAGCAACCATCACTCGTGGAGACCGCAGTGGTCTCCAGTGGACAGCTGTCCGTCGTCAGGGCCGGCACGAGCCAGGTGTCAGGGGGCCTCGGCCGGGCCTGCATCCGTCCCAGACGCAAGCGCTCCCATACGAAGAGGTATGCCCATGAGATGGCGCACTCCGGCGACAATCGCCATGTGCAGTCTGCTCTCGTTGGGCCTGGCCGCTCCGGTTCAGGCTCACCCCAAGGACTCGCCCAAGCACCCGTCCCCCTCAAAGGCCCAGCCGAAGGGTCCGGACAAGAAGTCCGACAAGCCGATCGACCTGGACATCATGTTCATCGGCGCCCACCCCGACGACGAGGCCGGTCAGCTCGGCATGCTGGGATACTGGAACGAGTATCACGGTATGAAGGCCGGCGTCATCACCACCACTCGTGGCGAGGGTGGCGGTAACGCCACCGGCTTCGAGGAGGGCCCGGAGCTCGGCATCCTCCGGGAGGCCGAGGAGCGCAAGGCCGTCGCCTACGCCGGCATCGAGCACATCTACAACCTCGACGCCCTCGACTTCTGGTACACCGCCAGCGCTCCGCTGACCGCCGAGGTCTGGGGCTACGACGAGACGCTGTCCCGCATCGTGCGGGTGCTGCGGACCACCAAGCCCGAGGTCATCCTCACGATGAACCCCTCGGCCACCCAGGGCAACCACGGTAACCACCAGGAAGCCGCGATGCTGGCCGTGGACGCCTTCTACGCCGCGGCCGACCCGAAGAAGTTCCCGGAGCAGATCACCAAGGAGGGCCTCGAGCCCTGGCGGGTCTCCCGGATCTTCCAGACCGGTGGCAGCGGCTCCGGCAACATGGGTCCCTCCTGCGAGACCAGCTTCACGCCGGCTGAGGCCAGCAACGTCATCTTCGGCACCTGGCAGGGTTACGAGTCGGCGCGTCACGACGGCAACCGGTGGAACACGGTCACGACCTGGGCCCGCCGGGAGTACGTGTCGCAGGGCTGGGGCAACAGCTCCTTCCCGACGACCAACCCCGACAACATCGGCTGCAACCGGCTGACCCTGATCGACACCCGCACCCCGTTCCCGGACCCGAACGTGGGCGCCGGCACCGGTGCGCTCCAGGGCGCCACCCTCCGTGCCCCGGGCGGTCTGCCGCTCGGCACCGAGATCCACGTGCGTCCGGAGAAGTGGGAGGTGCTCGCCGGCAAGTCCATCAAGGTGGACACCGTCCTCTACGCCACCCAGGACATCAAGGGTGCCAAGGTCTCGCTGCAGGTTCCGGCCGGCTGGCGGGTCAGCGGCAACGGCAACGTCGGCACGCTGAAGAAGGGCAAGGAGGTCGTGAAGAGCTTCACGGTCACCCCGCCCGCGCAGCTCCCGGTGGGCACCCGCTTCAAGATCGAAGCGACGATGACCAGCAACAAGGACGGTAGCGGCACCAGCAGTGGACGGGTGCAGGCGACCGCTCCGGTTCGGGGCACCCTCGAGCCGCTGGAGGAGATCGCGGACTTCCGGGCGTGGACCGAGCAGAAGGGCGTCAAGCAGCTCGACGCCCTCATCGAGTCGCTGCTCAACATCCCGAGCGGCAAGAGCCGCAGCGTCCGGGTGGACCTGGCCAACCACAGCGACACCGTCCAGTCCGGCACCGTCCGGCTGAACCTGCCGGCCGGTTTCTCGGCGAACCCGCAGCAGCTGCCGTACAGCGGGCTCCAGCCCGGTGCCCGTAGCTCGGTGACCTTCACGGTGACCAACACCGACGCCACGCTGCCGACCGCCAACCGGGCGCCGGACAACGGTGCGTACCGGCTGCAGATCGAGACCACCTACAACGGTGGCAGCGCCACCGAGCCGGGTGCCTTCAACCTGGTGCCGACCACGGTGATCCCGAAGGCCAGCACCGCGCCGACCGTCGACGGTCACGGCCACAGCCACGAGTACACCGGCGAGGTCATCGACATCTCGACGCGCTGGGAGGGTACCGCCACCACGGCGGCGGACATCTCCGGCACCGCGCAGGTCACCCACACCGACGACGCCCTGTACGCCATCTTCAACATCACCGATGACGTGCTCGGCCGGTTCCTGCTGCCGGAGGACTGCAAGCGTCCGCGTCGTGCCGACGCCGTCGAGTTCGGTATCGACCCGCGGGGCAACTCGGCGAACACCTCCACGGTGTTCAACGTGGCGCTCTTCCCGGCCACCGACGACCCGGCCAACGGCAACCCGCCGTGCTTCGCCCGGGAGCGGGACAACCACCAGGGTGGCCCGGAGACCGCACCGGGTCTCGAGGTCGCCTCGGTTCTCACCGGTACCGGGTACCAGATCGAGGTCAAGGTTCCGTTCAGCGTGCTGCCGGACACCATCGACCCGAACAACATGGGCATGAACATCCTGGTCAACGACTCGGACACGCAGGACCTGTCCACGCAGACCCGGATCGGCTGGTCGACCTGGAGCGGCGTGCGGGCCGACGCGTGGCGCTGGGGTGTCGCCACCCTGCCGGGCCTGCCGGCGCGGCCGGCGGCGCCGAAGGCTCCGATCATGCCCGACACCGCGGCGCAGAGCGTCAAGTCGCCGCAGACCATCCTCCAGTCCGCCTCGGACGGGGTGGCACCGGGTGGCTACGCGGCTCTTGACGAGAAGATCCTCAAGATCAAGAAGGTCACCCAGTCCTCCTCGAAGGTCTCGGTGGAGTTGAAGGCGAAGAAGTCCGGCGTCGCCCGGGTCTTCATCTGGGACGGCGAGCGGGTCGTGGCGCAGACCGAGGTCTCGCTGAACAAGGACCGCACCCTGGTCCTGCCGCTCAACGGCGCCCTGCCGGCCGGCTCCTCGCTGCTCGTCTCGTACGAGCGTGACGGCGCCACCCTCGGTCTCGCTCACAAGCTGAAGTGACCGAACCCGGTCACCGCGTCGATCTGATGCGGTGACCGGCGATGGGCCGGGCCTTGTGCCCGGCCCATCGGCATTTCCGGCCCCACCGAGGCATCGCCCGCTCATCTTTGGCAAGCTCCGGGGATGGAGCTAGCGACCCTGGCGGTGGTCGTCGTCTGTCTCGGCGCGGGCGGCGCGGTGGGCTGGTTCGCGGCCCGGTCCCGAGCGGCCACCGAGATCGCCCGGTTGGACGCCACCCTGCGGGCCACCCGCGAGGGCGAGGGGCGACTGGAACAGTCGATGCGGGCGCTGAGCTACGAGGCGACGGCCCAGTCCCAGGAGGCGGTCGCCCGCGCGGTGGCCCCACTGCACGACACCCTGCGCCGCTACGAGCAGCGGGTGGCCGAACTGGAACGTGACCGGGTGGACGCGTACGCCGAGCTGCGTGAGCAGGTCAGGGCGATGAGCAGCGTCTCCGGCGAGCTGCGCACCGAGACCAAACAGCTGGTCGCGGCGCTGCGGGCACCGCAGGTACGCGGCCGGTGGGGCGAGCACCAGTTGCGCCGCATCGTCGAGGCGGCCGGCATGTTGGAGCACTGCGACTTCTCCGAGCAGGTCACCGCCGCCACCGACCAGCAGACCGTACGCCCCGACCTGGTGGTCCGCCTGCACGGCGGCCGTACGGTCGTGGTGGACGCCAAGGCGCCGTTCGACGCGTACCTGACCGCGATGGAGGCTCGCGACGAGCGCAGCCGCGACACTCAACTGGACGCCCACGCCAGGCACCTGCGGGGCCATGTGGACGCGCTGGCGGCGAAGTCGTACTGGACGGCATTCGAGTCGACGCCGGAGTTCGTGGTGCTGTTCGTGCCGGCCGATCCGTTCCTCGACGTGGCTCTGCAGCGTGATCCCACACTTCTGGAGCACGCATTCGCCCGCAACGTGGTGCTGGCCACCCCGGCCACTTTGATCGCAATGCTGCGCACCGTGGCCTGGTCGTGGCGGCAGGAGCAGCTGGCCCGCAACGCCGTGGCGGTGCATTCCCTGGCCCGTGAACTGTACGGTCGTCTTTCCACGCTCGGCGATCATGTCGGCAAACTCGGTGCCTCGCTCGGCGGTGCGGTGACCGCGTACAACCGCGCGGTAGGGTCGCTGGAGGCGCGGGTGTTGGTGAGCGCCCGCAAGCTGGCTGAGCTGGGCGTGTCTGATCAGGAGCTGACCACGCCGGCGCAGGTGGAGCTGGCCCCCCGCCAGCCCCAGGCGCCTGAGTTGCTGGTCGAGGATTCCATCTCGGATGGTCGAAGTCGGTCAACCTAATCGGGCTCTTATCACCTTCGATGTGACATTGCGCGTCTCGCTTATCACGAGATGGTCACAACGTACCTGTCGGTAGTGACATTGACGGTCGACACCGCGAAGGATTTCGCTCACGCGTGCCTGCATCTGAGGGCGCCTGAGTTCTCTGGAGGAAAGAGAACGTGAGTAAACCCCGAAACCTGAGCCGGCGTACCTCCGCCGCGCTCTTCGCCTCGGTCATGGCGGCTGGCGCCGTGTCCGTGGTGGGCGGTGCCGCCACCGCGAGCGCCGCTCCTGCCGGAACCGACCCGGCCCAGGTCACCCCCGCCGAGGCCCTGGGCGAGCACGACGCCAAGTTGCTCGCCGAGGCGGAGGCCAAGAAGGCCCCGACCGTCACGATGATCGTCGCCACCGACAAGGGTAAGGCGAAGGACGTCGCCGACGACCTCAAGGATCTGGGCGCTGCGGTCACCGAGCGCTACGACACCATCGGTTACGTGCTGGCCAAGGTGCCGACCAGCAAGGCGGTCAAGGCCGCCACCCTGCCCGGCGTCGCCGCTGTCGACCTGGACGAGAAGATCCAGCTGCCCGACCCCAAGCCGGAGGTCGTCCAGGGCGGCAAGAAGGGCGACAAGCAGGGCAGCACCCTCAGTGGTCCGGGTGCCAAGACCCCCGCCGACAACCCCTACATGCCGACCGGCGAGACCGGCGCGGTCAAGTTCGTCAAGTCCAACAAGAAGTGGGACGGCCGGGGCGTCACCATCGGCATCATGGACTCCGGTGTGGACCTGGAGCACCCGGCGCTGCAGAAGACCACCACCGGCGAGCGGAAGATCGTCGACTGGGTCACCGCCACCGATCCCCTGGAGGACGCCAGCTGGCGTCCGATGCTCAACCAGGTGACCGGCCCGTCGTTCACCCTCGCCGGCCGCACCTGGACCGCGCCGGCGGGCACCTACCGGTTCAACCTGTTCAGTGAGTCGATCACGAACAACAGCGAGCCGGCCGGTGACGTCAACCGCGACGGCGACCGCACCGACCAGTGGGGCGTCCTGTACGACCCGGTGACCAACAACATCTGGGTCGACACCGACCAGGACGGCGACTTCACCGACGAGGCCCTGATGCGGCCGTACAAGGAGAAGTTCGACGTCGGCTACTTCGGCACCGACGACCCGGCGACTCCGGTCAAGGAGCGCATGTCGTTCGTCGTCGAGTACCGCAAGAACGTCGACACCACGCCGGCCGGCGGCCCGGGCCTGGTCGACTACGTCAACATCGGCATCATCGAGAGCGCGCACGGCACCCACGTGGCCGGCATCACCGCCGCCAACAGCATGATGGGCAACAGCGCGTTCAACGGTGCCGCTCCCGGCGCCAAGATCGTTTCCTCCCGTGCCTGCTCCTGGGGCGGTGGCTGCACCTACGCCGCACTCACCACCGGCATGGCCGATCTGGTGATCAACCGTGGGGTCGACGTCATCAACATGTCGATCGGTGGTCTGCCGGCGCTCAACGACGGCAACAACGCCCGCGCCACCCTCTACAACAACCTGATCACCACGTACGGGGTGCAGATGTTCATCTCGGCCGGTAACTCCGGCCCGGGTGTGAACACCATCGGCGACCCGTCGGCGTCGAGCAACGTGGTGAGCGTGGCCGCCAGTGTCAGCAAGGACACCTGGCTGGCCAACTACGGCTCCGTGGTCAAGAAGAAGAACGCGCTGTTCAACTTCTCCTCGCGCGGCCCGCGTGAGGACGGCGGCGCCAAGCCGAACATCGCCGCGCCGGGTTCGGCCATCTCCACCACCCCGGTCTGGCAGGCCGGCGGCCCGGTCGCCGAGGCCGGCTACGCGCTGCCGCCGGGCTACAGCATGTTCAACGGTACGTCGATGGCCTCCCCGCAGGCCGCCGGTGCCGCCGCGCTGCTGCTCTCGGCCGCCAAGGCGAACCACCTGGGGGTCACCCCGGAGGCGCTGCGTCGGGCGATCTACACCTCGGCCAAGCCGATCGCCGACACCCCCACCTACGGTCAGGGCTACGGCATGTTCGACGTGCCGGGTGCCTGGAAGCTGCTGCGCAAGGGCGTCCAAACCCGCTCGTACACCGCTGACGCGCCGGTCTGCACCCCGCTCTCCGGCCAGCTGGCCACCCCGAACCAGGGCACCGGCATCTACAACCGCTGCGACTCCGCAAACGGTGGTCACAAGATCAACCAGTCGAAGTCGTACCAGGTGAAGCTGACCCGGACCAGCGGTCCGGCCGGCAACATCAAGCACTCCATCGGCCTGGTCGGCAACAACGGCACCTTCTCCGCGCCGAAGAACGTCACCCTGCCGCTGAACAAGACCGTCACCATCACGGTCACCGCCAAGCCGAAGACGGCCGGTGCGCACAGCACCATCGTCACCCTGGACGACAAGGCCACCAACACGATCGACTTCGAGTTCTCCGCCGTCGTGGTGGCCTCGAACGACGTCGCGAAGCCCAACTTCGCCTACTCGGCGCAGGGCTCGGTGGACCGCAACCACACCACGTCGTACTTCGTGACGGTGCCGCCGGGTGCCGGTGCGCTGCAGGTGAACCTCTCCGGCATCGCCACCGCGTCGCAGACCCGCTTCATCGCGATCAACCCGTACGGCGTTCCGGTGGAGAGCACCTCCAGCCTGGCGTGCTTCACCAACCACGTCAGCACGGTCGTCTGCAACCCGTTCGAGCGTGACTACGCCGACCCGATGCCCGGCATCTGGGAGATCGAGGTGGAGTCCCGTCGTACCTCGCCGTCGCTGAACAACCCGTTCCAGATCCAGGCGCGGGTGCAGGGCGTCGCGGTCGAGCCGGCCGTGGTCGAACTGCCGTCGGTCACCACCGGTGCCCCGACCCCGGTGACCTGGTCGCTGAAGAACACCTTCGGCCCGGTCACGGTCACCGGTCAGGGCGGTTCGCTGTCCAGCACGCACACCGAGCGCCCGACCATCGTGGAGCTCGCCGTGCAGGAGTTCACTGTCGAGGTTCCGGCGGGTGCCACCAGCTTCACCGCCCGCATCGGCAACGTCTCCAACGCCAGCGCCGACCTCGACCTGTTCGTCTACCGGGGCACCACCCTGGTGGCGTACAACGCCGACGGCGACTCGGAGGAGTTCGTCACCCTCAACAACCCGGCGGCCGGCACCTACACGGTCGTCGTGGAGGCGTACTCGGTCGACGGCGCGGGCGGCAGCACCGCGTACGACTACCGGGACTCGTACTCCTCCCCGGCGCTCGGCACCCTGACGGCGCCGAGCAGCAGCCTCACCCTGGCGCACGGCGCCACCGGCACCCTCACGGGTACGGTGACCGCCCAGTCCGCCCCGCCCGCGGGCCGGACGCTCTCCGGTGAGCTGGCCGTGGTGACCAGCGAAGGCGCGGTCGTCGGCCGCGGCGCGGTCAACATCGGCGCGGTGAACTGACGCACCACCACCGCACCAGGGAGCCCGCCTCCGGATCTACCGGAGGCGGGCTCCCGCCCGTTCACCCTCGAACCTGACCCGCTGCGGACTTCCTCCCCGGCCGCCGACCTACCCGGCAGCGGGCCCCGGTTGCCCCCTCGACCGTTCCGTACGCCTGGCGCGGAGTCCGGCCACGAGCAGCAGGTAGCCCGCCAGCTCGGCGGCGGCGGTCAGAGCCGGCATCGTGACCAGGGCCGGACCGGCCATGGCGCCGGTTAACAACGTCCCCCGGTTTGGGGACAGCGGCAGCAGGGTGTACGGGGCGAGAGCCGCATCGAACTGGAACAGCGCGGCCACCAGCAACAGAACCGCACCACCGGCGGCCAACCGATGGCCCCGACGAACGAGCAGCGCAGCGAGCAGGACGGCGGCGAGCGCAAGCGCGAGTGGCGCGAGCACCGCGACGGCAGCCACGCGAGGCTGCCCGCCGTGGTAGCCCGCCAACCGGAACACCACGTACCCCACCACTGCCGCGGCGGCCAGCAGGGCCCCGACCGACAGCCGTCCGCTCGGGCGGCGGTCGGTCTGCGGCCAACTTACGACGGCCAGTAGCAGCACGAAGAACAGTGCTGCCCAGGTCAGCGCGAGCCCGGTCCACAGTCCGTCGGTGAACTCGGGAGGCGGACCGGGCTCAAGGACCTGCCACCGGTAGCCGCCTTCGGCAGGATCGACGGGCATCGTCCACCATGCGTCGACGGCCACCACGATCAGCCCGACCGGCACCACCCAGCGCGGCGACGGCAACCCGGCAAGCAGCGCGTACGCCAGAAGCACGGCCACCGCGAGGACCTCGGCGTAGCGCAGGATCGGTGCGGCCGTGAGCACGCCAACCACGTGTACGGCGGCCAGAAGCCCCGCCAACGGCAGGAGCAGTGATCGTGAACGCATCAATGCATCCTGCCGTCCGACCACGACAGTGAGGCCGCCCGGCAGTCGCCGGGCGGCTACCTCAGGCGCGCTTGGCGGACGCCACCTGGAACGGGGTGCCCTGCTGGCAGGTGGTCATCAGGCCGGGTGCGGGTCGACCGGTCACCGTCACCGACGCGCCGGCGGTGAGCACCTCGCGCGGGCCGCCCAGCAGCAGATAGCCGTCGAGCAGCAGGCAACCTGGCTCGACGCCGGACTCGACCCGACCGGTCAGGGTCATCTCGCTTGTGGACGTCGGCTGCGGCTGGCCGCCCGGCTGCTTGCCGGGCTTGGTGAGTGGGGCGGTCGGGTCCACCGGGTCGACGGGCGGGGGTACCGCGCCGGTCGGGTCCGGGGTGGGCAGATCGGTCACGGATGGCGCTCCCGTCGGGGCGGCGGAGCCGTCCCCGGCGTCCTGACCGGCGCAGGCGACGAGCGCGGTGCAGACGATCAGCGCCGCGGCGGCGATCCGAAGGGTCCTCATGCCTGACTCTGACGCGGTAGCGGGGCGTTTCGTTCCATCATCTCGGGTCGGTCCGCTCAGCTGCGGGCCGCCGCGGCGGCCTTCATGTCGCGCTTGAGTTCCTGCGGCAGCGAGAAGGTGAGTCGCTCGTTGGCGGTCACCACCTCCTCCACGTCGGTGTAGCCGCGCTCGGCGAGATGGGTCAGCACCTCCTGGACCAACTCGTCGGGAACGCTGGCTCCCGAGGTCAGACCCACCGTCTGCGCGCCGACCAGCCAGGCGTCGTCGATCTCGTGGGCGAAGTCGACCAGGTGCCCGGCGCGGGCGCCCGCGTCCAGGGCCACCTCGACGAGGCGTACGGAGTTCGACGAGTTGCGCGAGCCGACCACGATCACCACGTCACACTCGGCGGCGATCTCCTTGACCACGTGCTGGCGGTTGCTCGTCGCGTAGCAGATGTCGTCGCTGGGCGGCGACTGGAGCATCGGCAGCCGCTTCTTGAGCCGGGCCACCGTCTCCATCGTCTCGTCCACCGACAGGGTGGTCTGCGACAGCCAGACGACCTTGTTCGGGTCGCGCACGGTGATCCGGTCGGCGTCCTCCGGACCGTCCACCA
Source organism: Verrucosispora sp. ts21 (assembly GCF_002879555.1). Lineage (NCBI taxonomy): Bacteria > Bacillati > Actinomycetota > Actinomycetes > Micromonosporales > Micromonosporaceae > Micromonospora > Verrucosispora sp. ts21. Next base: position 46,397 of record NZ_PNOZ01000007.1, read on the forward strand.
GTTGGATGTGCTGTGGGGCCTCGCCGGCGGTGCCGATGACCTCTTCGTGGCCCTCGTGACCGATGAGCAGGATGTCGTAGTCCTCGGCGGCGAACCGCTTCGCCTCCTGGTGCACCTTGGTCACCAGCGGGCAGGTCGCGTCGATGGCCTTGAGCGACCGCTCCTTCGCCTGCTCGTAGACCTCGGGTGCCACGCCGTGGGCCGAGAAGATCACGGTGGCGCCCTCGGGCACCTCCTCGTTCTCCTCCACGAAGATCGCGCCCTTGGCCTCCAGCGTCCGCACCACGTGCTTGTTGTGCACGATCTGCTTACGCACGTAGATCGGCGCACCGTAGAGCTTGAGTGCCTCCTCGACGGTCTGCACCGCCCGGTCGACGCCCGCGCAGTAACCGCGGGGCTTGGCCAAAAGCACGCGCTTACCGGTCCCAGCCTCAGTCACCCACCCATCCTACGCGTCCCTGCTCTCCCCCGCCCCCGACCTGTTGATCATGAGCTTGGCGGCGGTTGTCGATCTTCGAACGGCCATCGACCTCACGATCGACCGGGACGGGTGGAGCGGGAGTGAGGGGTGGGGGAACTAGGGTGAGGGGGTGGGGGACGGTGGGGTGGCGGCGAGCAGTTCGGAAGAGCCGTGGCCGGTGCGGGTGGTGAGCCAGAAGATCGGCGCCTGGGTCGCTCGGCTGGGTTGGGTGTGGGTCGACGGGCAGGTGGCGCAGATCAGCCGGCGACCCGGTGCCAGCACGGTCTTCCTGACTCTGCGTGACCCGTCGGCCGAGTTGAGCCTCACCGTCACGACCAACCGCGACGTGCTCGACTCCGGTGCCCCCGAGCTGCGTGAGGGCGCCCGGATCGTGGTGCACGCCAAACCGGAGTTCTACGCCGCCCGGGGCACCCTGAGCCTGCGGGCCGACGAGATCCGGCAGGTGGGCCTCGGCGAGCTGCTGGCCCGGCTGGAGAAGCTCAAGAAGCTGCTCGCCGCCGAGGGGTTGTTCGACCGGGCCCGCAAGCGTCGCCCTCCGTTCCTGCCGCAGCGCGTCGGGCTGATCACCGGCCGGGCCAGCGCCGCCGAGCGGGACGTGCTCACCAACGCCCGCCGCCGCTGGCCGGCCGTGGAGTTCCGCACCGTGAACGTCGCCGTGCAGGGGCCCGGCGCCGTGCCGCAGATCATCGACGCGCTCAAGGTGCTGGACAGCGACCCGAGCGTCGACGTGATCATCCTGGCTCGGGGTGGCGGCGGCATCGAGGACCTGCTGCCCTTCTCCGACGAAGCGTTGTGCCGCGCCGTGCACGCCTGCCGCACGCCGGTGGTCAGCGCGATCGGCCACGAGACGGACGCGCCGCTTGTCGACTACGTGGCCGACGTACGCGCCTCGACGCCCACCGACGCCGCCAAGCGGGTGGTACCCGACCTGGCCGAGGAGATCCGGCTGATCAACCAGGCCCGCCACCGGCTGCACCGGGCGGTACACAACCTCGTCGACCGGGAGACCCACCGCATCGACGCGCTCCGGTCCCGGCCGGTGCTGGCCCGCCCGCAGGTGATGGTCGAGCAGCGGGCCGCCGATCTGGCCGCCCTGCGCCAGCGCGCCGAACGTAACCTGCGCCACCGACTCGCCGCCGCCGACGACGACCTGCGGCACACCCTGGCCCGACTGCGGGCGCTCTCCCCCGCCGCCACCCTCGACCGCGGGTACGCCATCGTGCAGCGCGCCGACGGTCACGTCGTACGCGCGTCGGACGAGGTGGCGAAGGGCGACCCCCTGCGCGTACGCCTCGCCGAGGGTGACCTCGCCGTGACGGTGAACGGCTCCTGACGGCGGCCCGCGACGCCCGGCTGTGCAGCCCGACCTCGGGTCCCGACGCCAACGGCCCATGACCGAGCAGACCGCGCGAAGTAGCTAAGCTTCGTCCCCATGACCAACCAGCCGTACGACACCACGGAGGCGGAGGCAGCGGGTACCTCGACGGGGCACGGTGACGAACCTCGCCGCCCGCGTCGACGGATCACCGTCACCCGCAGTCGTGCGGTCGCGGCGTGGGCCGTCCTGCTGGTGGCCGCCTGTCTCGCGTTCGGCCTGCCGACCGATCCGGGGTACGCCTTCCTCTGGTTGTGGGCGCTCGCGGTGGCCTGGCGCATCGACCAGCCCGTACGGTCGCACCTGGCCTTCGCGCGGGACTGGCTGCCGGTGATCGCCCTGCTCACCGTCTACAACCTCTCCCGTGGTTTCGCGGACAACATCCGGGAGCCGCACGTCACCGAACTCATCAACGCTGACCTGCGGATGTTCGGGTGGCTGACCGACGGCAAGGTCCCGACGGTCTGGCTGCAGCAGGAGCTGTACGACCCGAGCCGGGTCCAGTGGTGGGAGGTGCTCGTCTCGTACGTGTACTTCTCGCACTTCGTGGTCGCGCTCGGTGTCGCCATCGCGCTCTGGCTCACCGCACGACCTCGGTGGGCGGCGTTCATGCGGCGGTGGTTCGTGCTCAGCCTCGCCGGCTTGATCACGTACTTCCTGTACCCGGCCGCGCCCCCCTGGTGGGCGGCGGTCCACGGATACCTGGAGCCGGTGGAGCGCCTGAGCCTGCGCGGCGGGGCCGAGTTCGGCATGCACGGCGCGTTCAGTCTCATCCGGCTGGGCCAGCTCGCCTCGAACCCGGTGGCGGCCATCCCCTCGCTGCACACCGCGTTCGCCCTGTTCGTGGTGCTCTTCTTCGTCGGGCGCATCCGCAAGCGCTACGTCGCCATCCTGCTGCTCTATCCCCTGGCGATGACGTTCACCCTCGTCTACTCGGGCGAGCACTACGTCATCGACGTGCTGATCGGCTGGGCGTACGTGCTGGGCACCTTCGCGATCGTCAGCTTCGGCGAGCGGTGGTGGCGACGGCGACGGCTGCGGCAACGCGCCACGACCCCCACACCCACGCCGGACGACGGTGCCGCCGCCGACCAGAGAGAGCACAGCGAGCCGAAACAGTCCGCCGCTTCCTGACCCGCCCCGCGCCCAGGCCCCACCCACCGAAGGGAGTTGCTGTGCTCGACAGAATGGCCAAGCTCTCCGGCGGGCCGGCCGCGGGCTTCGGTCGAATTCTCGTACCGCTGATGTGGGTGGCAGTCTGCGTCGCGGCGGCCGCACAGGCGTGGGCGGGCCTCAGCCGACCCTGGGCCGACCGGCTCAGCGACCTTCAGGTCTACATCGGCGGTGTCAGGACCTGGTCGGCGGGCGGCAGCCTCTACGATTTCGCCGCAGCCGGCACCGGTGCCCCCTTCACCTACCCGCCGCTTGCCGGGCTCGTCTTCCTGCCACTCGGCCACCTGAACACCACGGCGGTGATGGTGGGGTGGACGATCCTCACGGTTGCCGCGGTCGTGGCCATCGCAAGGATCACGGCAGGCGCCGCCGCCCGCACCTGGCGGATCCGCAGGGACGTGGCCATGCCGGCCGTCGCCCTGCTCCTCTTCCTCTCCGCGCCCATCAGCAGCAACCTGCGATTCGGGCAGATCAGCGTCTTCCTGGTCCTGTTCGTGCTGGTCGACGCGTTGAAGGTGGTCCCCGAGCGCTACCGGGGGGTGGCCACCGGGCTGGCCGCCGCGCTGAAGCTGACACCACTGATCTTCATCCCGTACCTCTGGCTGGCCGGACAACGCGCGGCCGCCGTGAAGGCGCTCGGCACGTTCGTGGCCGCCACCCTGCTCGGCTGGCTGGTCCTGTTCGACGAGTCGGTGCGCTACTGGACGAAGGAACTGCTGGACGTCGAGCGGGTCGGCAACATCGCCACCGGCGGGAACCAGTCACTCAACGGGGCGCTGCTCCGGCTGGACCTGCCCGACTCCATCCGGTCCGGCACCGTCCTGCTGCTCGGCGGCGTCATCGTCCTGATCGCCCTGGTGCGGGCCACCCGACTGTCCCGGCGGGAGAACCTGCTGGCCGCGACGCTGATCGTCGGTGCCGCAGGTCTGGTCTTCTCTCCGGTCTCCTGGACCCATCACCAGGTCTGGCTGGTGCTGGCCGCCGTCCTGCCGATCAGTGTCGCGGTCTGGAAGCGTCGGGCGTGGGCCGTGCTGGTGGCGATCGTGATGATCGCACCGGTGACCTCGATCGGCGCCGGGCTGCCGGGCGGCGTGGTGTGGGGTAACGCCCGGCTTGTCCTGGCCGTGGCGATCGCGTGCCTCGTGCCGTTCATCGGGCGCGAGCGCGGCGACGACGCGCAGCCCGGCGGGGAAACGAATCCGACGGACGAGTCGGGCGCCGTTCCCGGTCAGCGCCCCGTAGGCTCCCAGACGCTCTCTCGGTGATCACCGACAGAGGCACCGCGGGTCAGGAAGCCGACGGTGTCGGCCACGGTCAAGGAGATGCTCCGATGAGCGAGCAGACGAAGGACGTACCGCTCAACTACGAACAGGCCCGCTCCGAACTCGCGTCGGTGGTGGAACGGCTGGAGGCCGGCGGCACGTCGCTGGAGGAGTCGCTGGCGCTCTGGGAGCGGGGCGAGGAACTCGCGGTGATCTGCCAGCGTTGGCTCGACGGGGCCCGCGCCCGCATCGACGCCACCCGGCAGGACCCCACCGGCTGAGCGCCTCACACACACGACGCGGCGGGGGCGCTCGGCCTCCACGCATGACGCGGCGGGGGCACCTGACCCCCGCCGCGCGATCCCGCTTCGCTCAGTTGAACAGGTTGTACAGCTCCGGCGGAGCCTCGACGACCTGGTCGGCCGGAGGCTGCTGAGCGGCGGTCGCGTTGCCGTAGTCGCTGTACGTCACCCGGATCTCCTGGGCCGCCGTTTCACCAGTGCCGGGAACCTGGAGGACCAGCTCGGTGAGTCGACCCTGGGCGTCGGTGGTGGCGGTGAACGGCACCGAGTTCGCCTGCGCGCCGAGCGCCGTGATCATGCTCTGGTCGAGCGATCCCGCCTCGGCGGCCTTCGACAGGTCGATGGTGCCGGCGTACGCCCCGTCGCCGGTACGGCGTACCTCGGTGACGGCCTGGGTGAGCACCGCGCTGCCGGCCGGGTCGACCTTCTCGAAGTCGAAGCCGAGGCTGCGGTTGCCCTGGATGCGGGTCTGGTCGAGGTGCTGGTACTTGCCGAGGCTGAGCTTGTCCCGCCCCGGCACGCTGGACGCGGCCGCGCCCTGAAGATCCAGCTTGACCCAGCTGTCCGGCTTGGCGTGGATCAGGTCGAGGGTCATCGCGAGGTCGTCGGTCGGTTCGCCGATGTTCACCCGCATCTGGGCGCTCTGGCTCGGCTGGTGCACCTGCCCCTCGGCGGTGGAGCCGACACCTGACATGCGGAACCGGAAGTTGCCGTTGCTGATCTCCCGGGTCGAGTCCAGCAACGCCTGCTTCGCCTCGGCGTCACCCGCCGCCCCGCTCGCGCTCGCGCTCGCGGTGGCGGACGGCGTACCGGTGGGCCCGGCCGTGCTGTCGCCGGTGCAGGCGGCGACTCCGGGCGTAAGCAACGCGGCGGCCATCAGGCCGGCGCTCAGTCGTCGTACGGTCATCGGTGTCTCCCAGCAGGGTCACCCGACGCATCTCGCGCGCCGGCGGCTGTCTTCCTCTGTTCCCTGCCGGGCGGTCAGGCAATCACCTCGGCTGCCGTCACCCGACGGTGGGCGGAAACGCCGAACGGGGGCGGAACGAATCCGCCCCCGTTCGGGTGATGACCGGTCAGACCTACTTGAACATCTCGTACGTCTGCTCGTTGGCCTCGACGACCTGGTCCGCCGGCGGCTTCTGGACGGCCTTGGCCGCGCCGTAGTCGGCGTACTTGATCGTGACGTCCTGCGCCTTGGTCTCACCGGCGGCGGGGACGGAGATGACCAGCTCGATCAGCCGACCCTGGTCGTCGAGCTTCGCGGTGAACGGGATCTGCTTGGCCTGGTCGCCCAGCGCCTTGATCATGTCCTCGTCGGCGGCGACCGAGTCCGTCGCCGCGGTCATGTCGACCTTGCCGCTGTACGTGCCCGGCCCGGTCTCCTGCACGTCCGACAGCCCCTTGAACATCTCGGCGGCGTTTGCCGGATCGCTGCCGTCCTTGAGCATGTCGAGGTTCTTGGCGTCGCCGGCCTTGGCGGCGTCGATGTACTGGTACTTGTCCTTCATCTCCGCCATGCCGGGCAGCCCGGCGAGCAGGTCACCCAGATCCATCTTCACCCAGGTCTCGGAGTCGATCTGGATGACGTCGAACTCCATGGTGAAGGTCTCGTCACCGGCCGTCATGGCCATCTGAGCGCTGTTGCTCGGCTTGTGGATGCTGCCACTGCCGTTGATCGACTCGGAGGCGACGGTGAAGGAGAAGTTGCCCTCGGCCAGCCCCTTGGTGGAGGCGACAAGCGCCTCCTTCGGGTCCTTCGGGATGGCGGGAGCGGAGGAGCCCGACGCGGTGGGCGAGTCGGTGGCGCCGGAGTTGCAGGCGGCCACGCCGGGAACGAGCAGCGCGGCAGCGACAACGCCCACGCTCCAGCGTCGAATATTCACAGACAATCTCTTCTCAAAATCGGGAAAACCGGACGGGTCAGATCCGTCCGACAAACGACCGTCCGGGAGCGTAACGGATCGGAGGGACATTTCGGGGACCCTGAAATCAGCCCACGGCGCGGGCCATCTCCCGCAGCTCGTTGTCCCGGGCGTCGCCGATCACGATCACGGTCCGCTCCGGCTGGAGCAGCACCAGTGCCTGCTCGTTGCCCCGCGCGGTGTACCGCTGCCAGGTGCCGCCACCGAGATCGGCCTGCCCCTGCGGCTGTCCCCGTTCGGTGAGCTCGGTGGGCAGCAACTGCTCCGGCGGCACGTTGCTCTGCACCAACTGCAGGCCGCGCCCTTCCGGAGTGACATATCCCACCCGGAGAGTGGCCCCGCCCTCGACCGCGCGGTACGAGGCCCGCACCGTCCGCCAGCCGTCGCCCAGCCCGGCCGGCTCGCTCACCGGGAACTCCGCGGCCGCCCGCGCCTGCTCGAAAGCGGGGGCCGGGTCGACGGAGGTCGGCTGGTCACCGCCGAGGAAACCCCGGTAGAAGGCGAGCAGCAGGGCGATCGGCACCAGCAGCACCAGCAGCGAAATCGCCATGTCACGCGGCGAGCGGGTGGAGGCCGGCTTCGCGGCACCCGCAGACGGGCCCGGCAAGGGCTGTCCGGTGCCCGGGCCACCGCTGCGATCGGCGGTCGGCCGGTCCTCACCCGGGGTCTGGTCTGCGGGTTCGCGGTCGGCATGCTGTGCGGGTTCCACCCCGCCATTCTGGCAGTTGCCCGACCGGCGGTATCCGGCCCATCACCGCCCCGCCCCGGCTCCGCGTCCGCCATCGTGTGAGGATCAGGAACGAAGCCGGCAGCTGCCCACCGTCGGCCCGGTCAACCCCGCACCGCCGCGAGGAGGAGCCGTTCAGATGACGACCACCAGGACCCGTACCCCACAAGATCTCGACCGCAACCTTGCTCTCGACCTCGTCCGGGTCACCGAGGCCGCAGCGATGGCTGCCGGCCGGTGGGTCGGTCGGGGCGACAAGGAGGGCGGCGACGGCGCCGCCGTCGACGCGATGCGCAAGCTGATCAACTCGATTCCGATGCGCGGGATCGTGGTGATCGGCGAAGGCGAGAAGGACAACGCGCCGATGCTCTTCAACGGGGAAGAGGTAGGTGACGGCACCGGACCCGAGGTGGACGTCGCGGTCGACCCGATCGACGGCACCACGCTGATGAGCAAGGGGATGCCGAACGCCCTGGCGGTGCTCGCCGTCGCCGAGCGGGGTGCGATGTTCGACCCGAGTGCGGTCTTCTACATGGAGAAGCTCGCCGTCGGGCCGGCCTACGCCGACGTCGTCGACATCAACGCCGGTGTCGCCGAGAACCTGCGCCGGATCGCCAAGGTCAAGGGCACCAGCGTCTCCGAGGTGACGGTCTGTGTGCTCGACCGGCCCCGCCACGACGGCCTGGTCGACGACATCCGCCGGGCGGGTGCCGGCATCCGCTTCATCTCCGACGGCGACATCGCCGGTGCCATCGCCGCCGCCCGCGGGGAGTCCGACGTCGACGTCCTGATGGGCATCGGCGGCACCCCCGAGGGGATCACCGCCGCCTGCGCGCTGAAGTGCATGGGCGGGATGATGCAGGCCAAGCTCTGGCCCCAGGACGAGGCCGAACGGGAGAAGGCGCTGGCTGCCGGGCACGACCTGGACCGGGTGCTCACCACCGACGACCTGGTCACCGGCGACAACTGCTTCTTCGTGGCCACCGGCGTCACCTCCGGCGACCTGCTGCGCGGGGTGCGCTACCGGGCCGGCGGGGCGTACACCCAGTCGATCGTCATGCGCTCGAAGAGCGGCACGATCCGGGTGATCGACTCGTACCACCGGTTGGAGAAGCTGGCGCTCTACTCGGCTGTCGACTTCGACGGCCGGCCGCTGGCCGAGCAGGCGTGAGCGGGTACGGCGAGCGGACCTTCAGGCGCGGTGGCCGGCCGTTTCGTACCGCTGGCGGGCGGAGCGGGGCGGCGGCGTGAGCGTGGCCGGCACGGCGCCCCGGACGGCGAGGTCGGCGGGACGCCGGGCCGGCGCGGTGGCACTGGCGGCCGTCGCCGGCATGGCGGTGGCCGTCCAGTCGCGCATCAACGGCGAGCTGGGCGTACGCCTCGACGACGGCCTCGCCGCGGCGACCATCTCCTTCGGGGTGGGTCTGCTGCTGCTGTTGGTGCTGGTGCCCGCCACCCGTAGCGGGCGGCAGGGGCTCAGCGCGCTGCGCGCCGCCCTGGGCGCAGGCACCATCCGCCCGTGGCAGTGCATCGGCGGGGCGTGTGGCGCGCTGCTGGTGTTCACGCAGGGAGCCACCGTCGGCACCCTCGGCGTGGCCGTGTTCACGGTGGCGGTGGTCGCCGGCCAGTCGGCGAGCAGCCTCGTGGTCGACCGGGCGGGTGTCGGCCCGGGCGGACGCCAGCCGGTGACCGGCGCCCGGCTGGCCGGCGCGCTGCTGACCGTGGCGGCGGTGCTGCTGGCCGTCGGTGGCCGGGGACTGGAGCCGGCCGCGCTCGGGCTGACCCTGCTGCCACTGGTCGCCGGGATCGCGGTCGCCTGGCAGCAGGCGGTCAACGGTTGGGTCCGGGTGGTCTCCGGCAGCACGTTGACCGCGACGGGGGTGAACTTCGTCGCCGGGACGACTGTCCTGCTCATCGCCTTCGTCGTCAGCGTCGTGGTGCGCGGGGCACCCTCCGGTGACCTGCCGACCGAACCATGGCTCTACCTGGGCGGGCTGGTCGGCGTGTTGTTCATCGCGATCGCCGCGTCGGTGGTCCGCCTCATCGGCGTACTCGTGCTCGGGCTGGCGACCATCGCCGGTCAGGTCATCGGCGCGGTGCTGCTCGACGTGCTGCTTCCGACGGCCGCGTCGCAGCCGAGCCTGAGAACCGTCCTCGGTGCGCTGCTCACCCTGGTCGCCGTCGCCGTGGCCACGCTTGGCGGCCGGCTCCGCGCGCTGCCCACCCGCCGACGACCGTCCTGAGGCGTACGACTCAGGGCATGGTCATCGGCGACGTGGAGCCGTACGGATCGTCCAGCTCGGGCCGACGACGACGGAAGATGATCGCCGCCACGATGCCGCCCAGCAGGCCGAAGAGATGGCCCTGCCAGGAGATCCGCTCGTCGGTCGGCAGGACGAGCGCCAGTTGGCCGCCGTAGAGGAGGCCGACAAGCAGGAAGACGGCGAAGTTCCACCAGCTTCGCTCAAAGATGCCGCGGGTCAGCAGGATGCCGAGATAGCCGAAGATGACCCCGCTCGCCCCGACGACGATCGTGTTGGGCGACCCGGTGAACCAGACACCCAGGCCACTGGCCAGCACGATCACCAGCGTGGACCAGAGGAACCGTCGGGCACCGGCGGCCAGTACGAAGGTGCCGAGCAGGATCAGCGGGATGCTGTTGCTGTAGAGGTGCTCGAAGCCGTGATGCAGGAACGGTGAGAAGAAGACACCGTCCAGCCCCTCGATGCGCTGCGGGATGATGCCGGCCGCGGCGTCGAAGCCGGCGCCGAGCCACTGGTCGAGGCCCTCGATCAGGAAGAGCACCGGCACCACGGCGCACATGGCGACGAAGGCTCGGCCGATTGACGAGTAGAAGGCCTCGGTGCCGAACCGGTGCGGGTCGCCGTTGACAGGGTGCAGGCTCACCCGTCAACAGCTATCAGCAAACGCCGGTAGCCGCCACTTTCGGTCGCCCCGGATCCACGCCGGCAGCGCATTCACCTTCTCGGTGGCGCCGCCGGAGACGGTGAGGACGTGCGCCACGGGTAGCCGGCCGCAGCGGCTACCCGTGCTTTCACCGGGGCTGGACCTGGTGGTACGGGTGCGTGGTCATGGTGAGCTGGCCGCCGATGACGGCCGGATCGGTCGCGGTCAGATCGGCGGCCTCGCCTGGCGGCAGAGCGAGGACCAGGGCACCGACGAGATCGCCGGTCAGTCGCTCGTCATGTCGCCAGATCGGACCGGCGACCACTGCCGTGCCGGCGTCGACCTGACGCCTGATCCAGGCGAAATGGCCTACCGCATTGCGCTGTGCTGCCAACGGCTGGGAGTGGTCCCAGCCCGGACCGGGGTGCACCAGAACGAGACTGGTGGTGGGAAGTTGATCCATCAGGTCAGGATGACAGCAGCGGCAGGCGGCCGTCGACATCCGTCACCATCACCAGCCGGGCTGACGGGTCCGTGCCCAGCCACGCCCACTGCAACGTGATGGCGGTGCCGGCCAGACCGACGAGTTCGTGATGGGGTGCGTCGTCGACGCGGCCGGCGGACCAGGCGGCGGTCGCGGCACCGCTCGCCGCGCACAGCGCCGCGACAACGTCGTGCACCGCCTGGCCGGGGACGGCGTACCACGAAGCCACCGACCGCGTACGGGCCACCAACTGACCGGCGACGGCCGGCCAGTCGTCCCACAGGCTGTTGGCCTGGATCGCCCAGCAGGCGATGTTGGGCACGGTTGGGGCGGCCGGGCTGGCCGCCAACACCTCCCATGCCGGGTCGACCACCCACGCGGGAACGGCCAGGCCTGCGACCAACTGTGAGAGATGGGCGGGGTCCGGCGGCGCGGGTGCCGCGTACGGCGGCCGGTTCAGCCGGTCCAGGTGTCGGCGGGCAGCAGCGTCGAGGTCGAGCACCTCGGCAACCCGGGCGAGAGTACGGGGTGACGACCGGTTACCGGCCTCGATGGCCTGCCAGGCCCGGCTGGTGATCCCTGCCTGGCACGCAGCGGCGGCCTGGGTCAATCCCACGCTGCGGCGAACGGCAGCCAGCCAGGCCCCCGCGGGCTGGGCCGGGGTCATGCCCGCAGTCGCGTGCAGACCGGACAGTTGTCAGGCCCGCTGTCGACCGACGGCGACGGCGGCGTGTAGCCGGGCGGAAACTGGAACACGACGAGGCGTCGGCCGTCCTCCGGTGCCATCGGAGCGAGGATCACCATGTCCAGCGGCACACCGGGATCGTCGAGGTCGGCACCGGGCTCCCGGAAGAAGCGGCGTGCGGTGGGCGGGTCGACACTGATCATCGAGGTGGCGGCCCATCGGGCGGCGAACTCGGGGTAGCCGAGCAGATCGTCGAGAAGTGCCGAGAATCCCGGGTTGCCGGCCATCGGCGCGTACAGGGCGCGGAAGCGGGCCACGAATTCGTCCGCGAAGCGCGGCCAATCGACGAAGACGTGCTGGGCGTGCACGTTGCCGAAGATCCACTTGGCGATGTTGCGTTCTGCGGTGGGTACGGATCCGAAGTCGACGAACCACTGGGCGACAGCGCGGTTGGCCGCGAGCACCTGCCAGGCCGCGTCGGTGACGTAAGCCGGGCAGTCCATCTGCTCGCACATCTGGGTCAGGCCGGCGTCGGGATCGGTCGCGTAGCTCTGCGCCGGCCGGGACGTGCCGGTCGCCGTCACCCACAGCGTACGGCGCTCGTCGGCGTCCAGGCGCAACACCTCCGCGACCCGCTCCAGCAGGTCGGCGCTGGGTCGGCCACGACTGCCGCGTTCGAGGTCCACATACGCGCGCAGGCCGTACCCCACCGCCTCGGCGACGTCCTCCTGGGTCAGGCCGCCACTGCGGCGGCGGTGCAACCGGGGCGGTAGCCCGATGTCCTCGCGCGTCAGACGACCGCGCCAGTGCCGCAGCACCTGACCCACGATTTCGCTCACGATCACACCTCCGAACGCCGCACGGTACGCACCACACGATGTGAGGCTTCGTGTGCCGGGAGCGCCTGGTGGATCTCCACCCCGCCAGACAGAGTGAGTACGACCACGGGGGCGGCGGTTGGGTCCGACGCGGCCCGGATGCATCCGCATCGGGCCCAACTCCGGGTGGTACGCCCCATCCCCCTGGCTCGATCAACGCGCATCGGCGGGAACGAGGAGGCTGTCCTCGTTCCCGCCGATGTGCTGACAGGTCAGTACCAGCCGGTGTTCTGCGAGTGGTTCCAGGCGCTGCACGGGGTGCCGTAGCGACCCTTGATGTAGCCCAGTCCCCACTTGATCTGCGTGACGGGGTTGGTCTCCCAGTCCGAGCCGACCGTGGCCATCTTGTTGCCCGGGCGGGCCTGCGGGATGCCGTGTGCTCCTGAGGAGTTGTTGTGGGCCCGCGGGTTCCAGCCGCTCTCCTTGTTCCAGAGCTTGTCCAGACAGGGGAACTGATCGATCTTGAAGCCCGCGTCGATCATGAGGGCACAGCCGGTCTTCCGGTTTCCGCTGTACTCCGCGCAGGACTCCGGGATCGGCCCGTCGTACGGCTTGAGGGCCCGGGCCCGAGCGGCGGCGGCCTCCTTGGCGGCCTTCTCCTCGGCGGCCTTCTTGCGTGCCGCCTCTTCGGCCTTGCGGGCCTTCTCGGCGGCGGCGCGGGCGCGCTTGCGGGTCTCGACGGCCTGCTGGCGAGCGGCCCGCACCTGGCGGGAGACCTGCTGCTCCTGCCGGTAGTCGACGTCGATCTGGGTGACACTGCCGGCCACCTGCGCGCCCGGATCCGGGCGCGGCGTCTGGCGGTCATCGCTGAGGTAGAAGCCGCCGGCCACGCCCCCAGAGAGCAGCACGACAGCAACGCCACGGGCGGCGAACCGGCTCCACAGCCGACTCACGTGGTGATCCCTTCGTCGGGGTCAGGGACGCGGAGTGACCGGCCCACCGGGCCGAAGCGCACCGCGAGCGCCCGCGACCGGCTCGCCGGTCACCGTAGACACACCGCCGTCATGTCCGGTGGCTGTCCGCTCCCTGGCGGGAGTGGCGAACGGCCACCGTTGATGCCCGCGGTGCGTGGGCGCCCGTTGGACACCATCGCGCACAGTGAGGCCGATGGGAAACGACCAGACTCAATTGTGACGTGCGTCACTCAAAAAATGGGTGGGAACACGCCCTAAAGGCTCATCATTGCGGGATGTCCTCCAGCAGATCGGTCACCATCGCCGCGATCGGAGATCGCTCCGAACGGCTGAGCGTGACATGCGCGAAGAGCTGATGACCCTTCAGCGCCTCGATCACCGCGGTGACGCCGTCATGCCGGCCGACCCGGAGGTTGTCCCGCTGCGCGACGTCGTGGGTGAGCACGACCCGGGATCCCTGACCGATCCGGGAGAGCACCGTCAGCAGCACGCCACGCTCCAGGGACTGCGCCTCGTCGACGATGACGAAGGCGTCGTGCAGGCTGCGCCCGCGGATGTGGGTCAGCGGCAGCACCTCCAGCAGACCCCGTGAGGTGACCTCCTCCAGCACGTTCTCGTGCACCACCGCGCCGAGCGTGTCGAAGACCGCCTGCGCCCAGGGCGACATCTTCTCCGACTCGGAGCCCGGCAGGTAGCCGAGTTCCTGGCCCCCTACGGCGTACAGCGGGCGGAAGACGATCACCTTCTTGTGTCGGCGGCGTTCCATCACCGCCTCCAGGCCGGCGCAGAGCGCCAGGGCCGACTTGCCGGTGCCGGCCCGGCCACCGAGCGAGACGATGCCGATCGACTCGTCGAGCAGCAGGTCGAGTGCGATCCGCTGCTCGGCGGAGCGGCCGTGTACGCCGAACGCCTCCCGGTCACCACGGACCAACCGGACGGTCTTGTCCGGCAGCACCCGACCGAGAGCCGACCCGCGGGTGGAGTGCAACACCAGACCGGTGTGACACGGCAGGCCGGCAGCGGCGTCCGCGTCGATGCTCTCCCCGCCGTAGAGCCGGGCGATGTCCTCCTCGGCCAGATCCAGCTCGGCCATCCCCGTCCAGGTCGGATCGCTCGCCTGACCGTGCCGGTACTCGTCGGCCCGTAGCCCGACCGAGGCGGCCTTGACCCGCAGCGGCATGTCCTTGCTGACAAGCGTCACCTCCCGCCCTTCGGCGGCGAGGTTCAACGCGACGGAGAGGATCCGGGCATCGTTGGACTCGTTGCGGAAGCCCGGTGGCAGCACCCCGTCGTCGGTGTGGTTGAGCTCCACCCGCAGCGTGCCACCGTCGTCGTTGGCGGGCACCGGACGGTCCAGCCGTCCGTGACGTACGCGTAGCTCGTCCAACATGCGCAGGGATTTCCGGGCGAACCAGCCCAACTCGGGATGGTGTCGCTTGCCCTCCAGTTCGGAGATCACCACCAGCGGCAGGACCACCTCGTGCTCGGCGAAACGGTGGAACGCCGCCGGGTCGCTGAGCAGGACGGAAGTGTCCAGGACGAAGGATTGCCCCGCTGGTCGGGGCTCCCTGGTGTCGGCCGACGCGGTAGCCGCGGTGCGGCGGCTCCGAGTGGTGCGGCGGGTCGTGGCAGTCGCGGCCGGGCTCTGCTCGGCCCCGGCGGTCGTACGGCGAGTGGTCACAGGCCTGCTCCGGCGGATGGGCACCCGGCCACCCGCGGTCCGCCTCCTCCGGTGCCCGACGGACACGGGGCGGATGCGGGCCCCGTGCGCGAGGTCGCAGGCCGGGCGGGCCGGCTGGCTCGGGACAATCCCGCGCCATGCCTAGACGCTAGCTCCCCGCAACCGTCCCGGCTAGAGCATGATTCAGAACGTCCCACCGGTGACGAGCCTGGGCCGGGCGGGGTGAACCGGCCGGGATGCATGCCCCCTGCGCGCACCCCGGCCGGTGGGACCACCGCCACCGGTCTGGCCGTGATCCCGCGCGGCACACGCCCGATCGAGCGGTACGCCGCGTTTCTGGACGGGCCCGCGAGCCCGTCGACCGGTCTCAGCCGGTTCGTCGCACGAGGGTGCCGGTCGGGTGCCGCCCGGTTACCGAGGCGGTCGGCGTCGTGAACGACGATCCGGTGTACGTGGTGCCGGGCTGAGCCACGGCGGCCGGCACCCGGGCGTTTGCCGGTGTGGTGGTGACCGCCAGGGCGGTGGCGATCGCGGCCTGGGCGTCGCGTCGTCGGCGGTTCCAGGCGCCGCGGTCACCGTCGAAGTAGCCCTGCCGATATCCGAAGCGGTAGCCGATCCGGTAGCTGAGCTGCCCGTGCAGCCGTCCGGCCGCGTAGCTCGTCGCAGCGAGCACGAGCACCAGGAAGATCGCGAGGAAGGGACTCATCCGGCCGCTCCGGTGCCTCGCACGTTGCTCATCGTTCCTCCGGCTCGACGGTGGTCGGGTCGGTCACCAGCAGGCGGTCGAGGTCGTCGGTGCCGACCTCCTCGACCAGCTCGACGCTGATCCGGCAGCCGTCCAGGACCACTTCGGCCACCGACGACCGGCGGATCTCGCCGCCGGCGTCATAGACCCGGACGCTCAGTTCCGGGCAGCCGAGGTGAGTTCGCCAGGCGTTCCACTCGGTCCGGTCGCCGACACTGAGCGAGAGGTAGCGACAGCCCCGGGCCAGGTAAAGACGCCAGGGCGCGCTGAGCCCTGCGGCGACACCCTCCGCGATCAGGCCGAAGGCCTGCGCACGGGTTGCGAGTTCGGTCACCGCACCTCCCGTGCACCGGGCGCGTGACGCAGGTGAGCACTTATCGTCTCAGGCACGTGACACACCGTAGGTTGTCCCATGGGCGTGACAGTATCAGCTTTTCGTGCGTTTGCCCCCGCACCTACGGACATCTATCCTGCCCAGGTGACACCCCTCAGGAAGAATGTCGGAACCCTGATTGACCAGTCAGCGTCGGCGTCACGTAAGCGTGACAAAGGCGTGCCGAGGACGCCTACTCAGGTCCAACGGTCGTACGGTCACGAGGTGACCGAGACCGCCAATGCACGGAAGATCGCCTTCGCCACCTTCGTCCGACGGGCCCTCGACGAGGCCCGTGCCACAAGGGCATGGAGCGGCACCGAGGTCTCCCGGCGCACCGGCGTCTCACGGCAGACGATCAACCGCTGGGTACGCGGCGACTGGGCCAGCGATCCGGAGGCCGAGCGGGTGGTGGCGTTCTGCGAAGGTCTCGGCCTCGACCCGACGCCGGCCTTCGCGGCACTCGGCTGGGATCGGACCTCCTCCCGACACCGGTCCACCTCGACGCCCCCGCCGATGGACCCCGACGTGGAGGCGCTGCTCCGACGCCTGGTCGACCCCGACGTGTCGGACGCGGAGAAGTTCCACATCAGAGAAACCATTCGTTACCTCGCATACCGGCCGACCCTTCCGACCGGTGTCCGAAAGCGAGGGGAAGCGGCCAGCTAGTTCTCAGATGGCGAAAGAACAGCAGGTCAGCCTCATTCGTTTCGCTTCGGGGCGGGATCGGGCACGCTAGCGTCCGTATCTGTACTGCTTGGGCTCGTCGTCGGCGGGGGGACGGGACAAGGCCGAACCCAGCCCTGCGGGACAGAAGGAGGGTCTTTCATGACCCTGAAATGGTCGGCAGTCGTGGTCGCAACAGTCTCGGTGACACTCTGCGTCACCGGCAACGCGGTGACCCTGGCCCTCGACGGCGGGCAGCTTCCGCTGCTCGTCAACCTCGTCGCGCTCGTCGCCGCGAGCACCGCGATCGTCCTGGCCGTGATCGCTGAGCTGCACGAGCGGCTCAACGACCGGGTCACCGCGCTCACCGAGTTCCTGGTCGAGCGACTTCGGGAGATCGAGGCGCACACCGGCGACCGCAACGCCGGATTCGTGGAGGGCTACCTGCTCAGTCACGGTCAGGAAGCGGCCGTATTGCCGTTCGGTCGCCGAGGACGGGGAGCCGCCGAACGCTGAGCGCAAGGGCCGAACGAGCCGACTCGGGCCAGGATTGATCGCCAAAAGCCGGGGTACGCTGTGGCGCGTGCCACCGTTGAATCTGGGCGACCAACCGCCGAAGATCCCTTTGAATGCCGACCAGGCCTGGCGAATCACCGCCGACCGGGCCGGCGAGACCGTGCTCTTCTTCGACTTCGACGGCACACTCGCGCCCGTCGCCGACGACCCGACAAAGGTGCAGCCCGCGCCGAAGGTGCTGGCCGCTATCGAGGCGCTGGCCCCGGTGGTACGGCGGATCGCGATCGTCTCCGCCCGGCCCGTCGAGTTCCTGCGGGAGCACTTCGACGGGCTGAGCGGCGTGGACCTCTACGGCCTGTACGGCTTGGAGCACAGCCACTCCGGAGGCGAGACGGTCACCGAGCCGGCCGCCCTGCCCTTCGTGCCCACCATGAGCGAGCTGGCCGACCTGGCCCGCGCCGAACTTCCGGCACAGGCCCTGGTGGAGTACAAGCGGCTGTCGGTGGCTCTGCACTGGCGTACCGCCCCGCAGCTGGCGGAGACGGTCGAGCAGTGGGGCCGGGCCCAGGCCGAACGCCTCGGGCTGCGGGTGCAGATCGGCCGGATGGTGTTGGAGATCAAGCCGCCGGTCGACCGCGACAAGGGCATGGTCATCGACGAGCTGGTGCAGGACGCGGGGGGCGCCTGGTACTTCGGCGACGACGTCTCCGACATCAAGGCGTTCGCCGCGCTGCGGGCCCGCGCCGCCGCCGATGCCGACTTCATGGGAGTCTGCGTCGCTGTCGCCAACCCGGAGACCGGTGCCGAGGTCGCCGAGGCCGCCGACCTGACCATCGACTCACCGGCCGCCCTGGGCGACTTCCTCACCGAGGCCACCCATCACCTGACCTGACGGCCGGAAGAACGGCCGACCTGGTCAGGCCCCGAAGCGGCGCTGACGGGTGGCGTACGAGCGCAGTGCGCGGAGGAAGTCGACCCGGCGGAAGTCCGGCCAGTTGAGTTCGCAGAAGTAGAACTCCGAGTGTGCCGACTGCCAGAGCATGAAGCCGGACAGCCGCTGCTCTCCGCTGGTCCGGATGATCAGATCCGGGTCCGGCAGGCCGCGGGTGTATAGGTGCTCCGAGATGTCGTCGACGTCGAGGGAACCGGCCAGTTCCTCAAGCGTGCCGCCGTTGGCCGCGTGCTCCAGCAGCAGCGAGCGGACCGCGTCGGCGATCTCCCGGCGGCCGCCGTACCCGACGGCGATGTTGACCTGAGCGCCGCCGCTGCGGTCCCGGGTCCGCTCCTCGGCGGCCTTGAGCGCGGCGGCGTGGTGGGCCGGCAGCACGTCGAGCGCGCCCACCATCCGCAGCCGCCAGGGGTTGCCCGCCTCGGCCAGCTCGGTGGTCAGATCTTCGATGATCTGGAGCAGCGGGTCCAGTTCCGTCGCGGGGCGGGAGAGATTGTCGGTGGAGAGCAGCCAGAGCGTCACGTGCCCCACCCCGGCCGCGTCACACCACCGCAGCAGCTCCTTGATCCGTTCGGCACCCATCCGGTGCCCGTCGTTCGGGTCGACGAAGCCCATCTCCCGGGCCCACCTGCGGTTACCGTCGCACATCACGCCCACGTGGCGGGGCACCGGACGGCCCGCGAGCTTGGCCGTCAGCCGCCGCTCGTAGACGGAGTAGAGAAGTTTCCGCAGAGTCATCACTTGCAGAGTAGCGAGCCCGCGCGCAGGAGAGCGTGCCGGTGGCAGATACCGCACCGAGCGGCCGAGACCCGGTCGAATCGCCCCAGCTCAGGACGCGGGCGCGGCCGTGGAAGCACGGCGTACGCCATAGAGGGCGAGGAACGCCGCGGCGACGAGTGGCGTGCCGTCGCGGATCAGGCCATCCACACCGAGTAACCACCAGCACAGCGGAAGGTCCACCGCGAGCACGATCACGGTGATCACCACGAGCAGGATGCCCGCCCAGCGCTTGCCACGCATCAGGAACGCGGTGCAGAACAGCACCAGGTAACTGGTCGCGATCCCCGCCGCCAACCAGAACAGCACCGCGGGCAGTGCGAACGGCCGGCCGTCGAGGATCTCCGCGACGGCCACCAGCGCCGGTACGAGCATCAGCGGGCTGTAGGTGAACGCGGCGACCCGGCTGGTCAGCAGCCAGGCGTTGGCCTCCGGTCGGCGTTGGGGCGTTTCCCGCCAGAAGATGCCGGAGCGCTCGATGACCAGGCGGGGCCGGTGCCGCACCAGATGGCCGGCGATGGCCGGGGAGCGGTACAGCAGCCAGACCACGGCGACACACAACGCGGTGAGCAGGGCGAACCCGAGCAGACCGGGCAGCGGTGGCACGCCGTGCCGGGGCACGATCAGCCGCCCGACCGCGAAGACGGTCGTGACGGCGAGGATCAGGCCGAGCGGGCGGGCCACCGTACGCCCTCGTCGTACGTGACCGATCAGCAGCAGGAAGCCGATCGACCGCAACATCGCCCAGCCGGTGCGTACCGCCAGCCCGAAGCCCTGCTCCGGGGCGTACCACCAGTTGAGCACCTCGACCACGACGGTGGCCGCGGCGGTCACGGCGAGCAGCACGGTCATGGCCCGGACGGCGGACGGCCGCCGGACCTCGGTCTCGGCGGCCGTCCTCATGGGATCCGATGATGCCTCGGATCCCGCCTCGATCACACCCCGCGCGGCGACTGTTCCGCGTCGAGTCGTGCCCGCAGGGCGTCCAGCTCGGCCCAGAGCACACCGGGCAGCTTGTCACCGAACTTCTCGAACCACTCGGTGACCATCGGCAGCTCGTCGCGCCACTCGTCCGGGTCGACCTTGAGCGCGATCCGGACGTCCTCCGGGGTCATGTCCAGGCCCTCGACGTCGAGGGAGTCCAGCGTCGGGACCATGCCGATCGGCGTCTCGACGGCCTCCGCCCGACCCTCGATCCGCTCGATGACCCACTTGAGCACCCGGGAGTTCTCCCCGAATCCGGGCCACAGGAAGTTGCCCTCCGGGTCCTTGCGGAACCAGTTGACGTAGTAGACCTTGGGCAGCTTCGACTCGTCGCCGTTGGCACCCTTGCCCATCTCGATCCAGTGCCGGAAGTAGTCGCCACCGTGGTAGCCGATGAACGGCAGCATCGCCATCGGGTCACGGCGGACCACACCGACCGCGCCGGAGGCGGCGGCGGTGGTCTCCGAGGAGAGGGTGGCGCCCATGTAGACACCGTGCACCCAGTCCCGGGCCTCGGTCACCAGCGGTACGGTGTCCCGCCGCCGGCCGCCGAACAGGATCGCGTCGATCGGCACGCCGTTGGGGTCGTAGTAGTCCTCGGCGAGAATCGGGCACTGGGCGATCGGGGTGCAGAACCGACTGTTCGCGTGCGAGGAGAGGCTGTCGCTCTCCGGCGTCCAGTCGTTGCCCTTCCAGTCGATCAGGTGCGCCGGCGGCTCGCCCATGCCCTCCCACCAGATGTCACCGTCGTCGGTCAGGGCGACGTTTGTGAAGATGGAGTTGCCCTTGTCCAGGGTCCGCATGGCGTTGGCGTTGGTCTTCCAGTCGGTGCCGGGTGCCACGCCGAACAGGCCGAACTCCGGGTTGACCGCGTAGAGGCGACCGTCCGGGCCGAAGCGCATCCAGGCGATGTCGTCGCCGATGGTCTCGACCTTCCAGCCCGGGATGGTCGGCTCCAGCATGGCCAGGTTGGTCTTGCCGCAGGCCGACGGGAACGCACCGGCGATGTGGTAGACCTTGCCCTCCGGCGAGGTGATCTTGAGGATCAGCATGTGCTCGGCGAGCCAGCCCTCGTCGCGCCCCATCACGCTGGCGATCCGCAGCGAGTAGCACTTCTTGCCGAGCAGTGAGTTGCCGCCATAGCCGGAGCCGTACGACCAGATCTCCCGGGTCTCCGGGAAGTGCGAGATGTACTTGGTCTCGTTGCACGGCCAGGCCACGTCCTGCTGACCGGGGGCCAGCGGGGCGCCGATCGAGTGCAGAGCGCGGACGAAGTCCGCGTCGTCACCCATCGCCTCCAGGATCTTGGCACCCATCCGGGTCATGATCCGCATGGAGGCGACCACGTACGGGCTGTCGGTGATCTCGACACCGAACATGGGCTTCTCGGCCTCGACCGGACCCATCACGAACGGAATGACGTACATCGTCCGACCGCGCATCGAACCGCGGTACAGATCGGTCATCGTCCGCTTCATCTCGGCCGGCGCCATCCAGTTGTTGGTCGGGCCGGCGTCCGCTTCGTCCACGGAGCAGATGAACGTCCGCTCCTCGACCCGGGCGACGTCCGTCGGGTCGGTCCGGGCATAGAACGAGTTCGGTTTCTTCTCGGGATTGAGCCGGATGAGGGTGCCGGCCTCGACCAGTTCATCGGTGAGGCGACGCCATTCCTGATCGGACCCGTCAACCCAGACCACCTGGTCAGGGGTGGTCAGTTCAGCGACCTCACGGACCCAGGCGAGCAGTTTGGGGTGGGACGTCGGGGCCTGATCGATACCCCGAACGGTGGCCGGAGCAACCATGACACTTCTCCTTGTGGTCGACGCTGACCGGTCTATTGGAGTGCACGAGTCTCGGCGCGCGTTGTGCGTCGCCTTCGTGGAAACCTGGGATTGCGCTCAGCGTAAACCGAGGGACCTCCACAGTCAGTGGGACTGGTTGTGAAGAACTGCACAAGGTACGGGTACGCTGCCGCTTCACGGCCCTTTACCCGCTTTCGCGCGCAGTTTCACGCAAATCTTGCGGTGAACCTCTATCAAGGCCACCCGGCGACGGCGCTTTGGCACCTGCTGGGAGGTAGCGGAAATCGACTCCGGATTGAATCGGTCCGGTTACGCTCCGTTCGTGCCCGTCCGCACCGCCGCGCCACCGGACACCGCAGGTCGTCACTACCCGCCTGCGGGGCCACCAACCGGTACGCTCGCACGGTGGCCGCCACGATGACCGGAGAGCCAGGCTCCCGGCAGACCCGATCGGGTCTGATCCACTCCCTGCGCGACCGTTTCGGTCACCTCGTGCGCGAGATGAGCAAGTTCGCGACCGTGGGCGGAGTGGCCTTTCTCATCGACTTCGCCCTGTTCAACTACCTGATCGGCCCTGCCGGGGTGGAACAGATCACGGCGAAGACGATCTCCACGGTGATCGCGGCCACGTTCGCGTTCCTGGGCAACCGGTTCTGGACGTGGCGGCACCGCCAGCGCTCCCACCCGGCCCGCGAGTACGCGCTGTTCTTCTTCTTCAACGCGGTGGGCCTGGGCATCGCGGTGGCCTGCCTGGCCATCAGCCGCTACGGCCTGGGCGGCATCTGGCCGGAGGTCTTCCAGACCCGGCTGGCCGACAACATCGCCAGCTTCGTCGTGGGCACCGGCCTCGGCACGCTGTTCCGATTCTGGTCGTACCGACGGTTCGTCTTCGTGGATACGGGAACTCCCGTCGCCGCGGAAGTTGACCGGGACCGCGGGGCGTGACCTCCCGCCCACCCGTACGGCCGGAGCCTGCCGGCCCGAGCCCACTGCCCTAAGGTGTTACGCATGCCTCTTGTCCGTCTGCTGCCTGAGCGCTGGCAGAAGTTCATCCATGAGGCGCTCAAATTCGGCCTGGTCGGTGGCATCAACACCGTCATCAATTATGCGGTGTTCAACGCCCTCGCCCTGACGATTTTTGTCGATGGTCAGCTGAAAGCGACGGTGATCGCCACGGTGGTGGCGACAATCACGTCATATCTGATGAATCGGCACTGGACGTACCGAGATCGCCCTAAATCGGCCATGCAGCGGGAATACGCCCTTTTCTTCCTGTTCAACGGGGCGGGCCTGCTGATCGAACTCGGTGTCCTCGCCGCCGCGAAGTACGGGCTGGGCATGACCAGCCTGTTGGCGCTGAACGTGGCCAAGACCGGCGGTGTGGTGTTGGCGACGCTGTTCCGCTTCTGGTCGTACCGCACGTTCGTCTTCCAACCTGCCGCGCCCGCCGAGGCCAGGCCGGCCTGGCAGGGCCTGCCCCGCGACGAGTGGGACACGATGGCCGGGATGGATCCGGTGGCCGAACTCGCCGAGTCCGTCACCGAGTTGGAGGAAGAGGAACCACCCGCCACCCGGCCGCCGAGCCTGACGCCTCGGCCGCTCCAGCCCCGCGCCGCGGCCCTGAGCAACGAGGCCGAACTCACCGCCGCGCTGGACAAGGAGCTGGAGGCCGAGCTGGCGGCAGAACTCCAGCCCGCCCCGGCGCACCGCCGCTTCCGGCGCCGCTGATCCGTGTGAACGCCCGAGAGCGCCCGCCGAGTCCGGCGGGCGCTCTCGCTGCGTCAACGCAAGCTGGGTCATCTCGCTGTCGGGCGTACTCCCGTGCCTGGTCGGGCTGCTCAGGCGTCGGGGGCTCAGAGGCCGGACTTGTTGTCGCGTTCCGCGAGGATCTCGCGCAGCTCCCCGTCGCCCAACGAGTGCTTGTCGTGGAACGCCTCGACCAGCTCGTAGAGCTTGGTCTGGACCCGGTCGACCTTCGGCACGTCGGGCAGCACCGACTGGCCCCGCTCGCCGGCCGACTCAATGGTGAGCGTGCCATAGCCCAGCAGTCGCCCGACGAACTGCTGGTTCATCGAGTGGTCGTTGACCCGGCTGAGCGGGATGTCCCGCCTCTCCCGGGAGAAGACCCCGTGCTGGAGCACCACCCGCTCGTTTGTGAACAGATAGTGCGTGGTGCGCCAGACGATGTACGGCCACGCACCCAGCACCAGTACGGCCAGCACCGCCAGCCCGCCGATCACGGCGAGGGTGATGGAGCCGCCTCCACCGGAGGGTAGGAACACCAGGCCGACCACCACCGCGGCGATGGCGAGCACCAGCACCGCCACCGGCCGGATCAGGGCCTTCCAGTGCGGACGCAGGTGCAGCACGACGTGCTCGTCCTCGGTGAGCACGTCTTCGGGGAACGCCACGGATACCTCCTCGCAGAACCGGACGCGCAGACGTTAACCCCCCACCCCCACTGCGCCACATCCACCACGCGGCCACCCTCCCCACCCCGTCCACCCACACCTCGCCGATCTTGCACTTTCGGTCCCCCTTACGCCCCGATATGCACCTTTAACCCCGACCAAAACTGCAAGATCGACGGGCCGAGCGCGGGGGGCGCGCGCGACGGGCCGAGCGCGAGGGGCGCGCGCGACGGGCCGAGCGCGAGGGGCGCGAGGGGTGGGGGTTTAGCGGAGGTGGAGGAGGTCGGCGGCGGGGAGGGAGTGGGTGGTGGGTGGGTGGGGTGGGGGAGGGTTAGGGTGCTGGGGTGTCCGTCGAGCCGTTGCGGTGTGCGGGAGCGCTTATCGTCGACCCTGAGGGGCGGCTGTTCTTTCAGCGTCGGTCGGCGGACCGCCGCCTGTTCCCCAACTGCTGGGACATCGTCGGTGGTCACGTCGAACCGGGCGAGACCGTTGAGGAGGCCCTGCGTCGGGAGGTCCTGGAGGAGACCGGCTGGCAGGTGGCGGAGATCCTCGGCCCGGTCGGTGAGTTCCGCTACGTCGGTGACGATGGTCTGACCCGGATCGAGTACGACTGGCTGGTCCGGGTCGATGGTGACCTGACCGCACCGGTGCTGGAGGCCGGCAAGCACACCGAGTACCGCTGGCTCGGTCCGGACGATGTCGACGTGCTGGACGAGCACCGCCACGTCAACGAAGGCCTGATCCGCCAGATCGCGGAGCGAGCCTTCGCCCTGCTGAGGTCGACTCCTTCCTGAACGACAGCGGCGGACCAGCGCAAACGACAGCGGCGGACCAGCGCACACGCCGCACAGCCGCCCTTGTCGCGTAAGCCGCACTGGTCGCGGGCCGCCACCTGGGCGCGCGGTGCCGGGCGACCCGGGTCGCGGCGGCTGGAGATGTTGGCCGACCTGGCAGCGCTGTCCGGCTGGGCCGACGGCAGCCCACGGGACGGCGCTATCCTCCTCCGGTGAACGCCGTTGAGACAGAGACTGGTACCGGAATGGTCGGAATGGTGCTGGCGGCTGGCGCGGGTCGCCGGCTGCGCCCGTACACCGACACCCTGCCGAAGGCGCTGGTGCCGGTGGATGGCGAGATCACCATCCTCGACATCGCCCTGCGCAACCTGGCTGAGGTGGGACTCACGGACGTCGTGGTGGTGGTCGGGTACGCCGCGGACGCCGTCCGGGAACGCCAGGCCGACCTGGAGCGCCGGTACGGCGTCACGATCACCCTCGTGCACAACGACAAGGCCGAGGAGTGGAACAACGCGTACTCGCTCTGGCTGGCCCGGGACTGGTTCGCCCGCGGCGTGCTGCTGGTCAACGGTGACACGGTGCACCCGGTGAGCGTGGAGAAGACGCTGCTCGCCGAGCGTGGTCCCGGTGTGCTGCTGGCGATCGACAACATCAAAGCGCTGGCGGAGGAGGAGATGAAGACCACCTTCGACGCCGCCGGCCAGCTCACCCGGATCACCAAGCTGATGGACCCGGCCGAGGCGTACGGCGAGTACATCGGCGCGACGTTGATCGAGCCGCAGGTGGCCGAGGCGCTCGCCGATGCGCTGGAGGCGACCTGGCGACGCGACCCGAACCTGTACTACGAGGACGGTTACCAGGAGTTCGCCGACCGGGGTGGCGAGGTGCGAGCCGCTCCGATCGGGGACGTGTCCTGGGTCGAGGTCGACAACCACGCCGACCTGGCCCGGGCTCGGGAGATCGCGTGCCGTTACTAGCCCGTACCGTCACGACGCCGCTGTCGATCGAGGTCCGCCGCGGTGCGGTGTCGGACCTCGGCGCGCTGCTCGCCGACCGGCGGATCTCCGGGGGCGGCGACGTGGCGTTGGTGGTCGGCCCCGGGCAGGGCGAGAAGATCGCCGACCTGTGCCGGCCCTCGCTCGGATCGGCCGACATCTTCACCGTCAGCGGCGGCACTGTCGACTCGGCCAACGCGCTGGGCGACCAACTGCGCCGCCGACACTACGACGCGGTGGTCGGGATCGGTGGCGGCAAGACCATCGACACGGCCAAGTACGCCGCCACCCGCTACGCCCTCCCGATGGTCACCGTGGCGACCAGCCTCGCCAACGACGGCATCGCCTCCCCGGTGGCCTCATTGAGCCACGAGGGCGGCAAGGGGTCGTACGGCGTACACATCCCGATCGCCGTCCTGGTCGACCTCGACTTCGTGGAGAACGGCCCGGATCGGCAGACCCAGGCCGGCATCGGCGACGCGGTGAGCAACCTCAGCGCCTGTGCCGACTGGGAGCTGGCCCATCAGGTACGCGACGAGCCGATCGACGGACTGGCCCTGACGCTGGCCCGGACCGGGGCGGAGGCCCTGGTCAACCACCCCGGCAAGATCACCGATGACGCCTTCCTGACCACGCTGGCCGAGGCGCTGATCCTGGGCGGCATCTCGATGTCGGTCTGCGGTTCCAGCCGGCCGGCCAGCGGCGGCGACCACGAGATCTCGCACGCCATCGACCACCTCTACCCGGGCACCGGCTCGCACGGCGAGCAGGTCGGCCTGGGTTCGCTGTTCTGCACCTTCCTGCGTGGTGACCTGGAGCGCTTCGGCCAGCTCGCCCGCTGCCTGCACCGGCACGGCCTCTCCACCCGGCCGAGCGAGTTGGGTCTCACCGACGAGCAGTTCGTCGAGGCGGTCGCCTTCGCGCCGCGTACCCGGCCGGACCGCTACACCATCCTCGAACACCTCGCGTTGTCCGCTGACGACCTTCGTACCCGGCTGGGAGATTACGTTGACGCCCTCCGTGAGCACCTTGGCTGAGCCGACCCACCCCACGGTCGCCGACTTCCACCGGGTGAACCGGGGCGGTGGCCTGTTCAGCGAGTCGGTCAGCCAGTGGATCGGTGCGGTCTTCGCGCTCGTCGCCCAGCGTCTCGGGCTCCGGCCTACCGCACTGACCATCACCAACCTGGTGCTCGGGCTGGCCACCTCGGCCACCGTGGTCGCTCTCGCCGGCCCGGTCGCCGCCGGGGACGTACCGGCCTGGCTGGTGGGGCTGCTCGCCCTGGTCGGCTGGCAGGTGGCGTACGCCCTGGACTGCGCCGACGGCCAGTTGGCCCGGGTGACCGGCCAGGGCAGTGCGGCAGGCGCCCGGGTGGACGTGCTCTGTGACGTGGCCGCTCAGATCGCCCTGGTCGCCGCGTTGTCCGCGACTGCGGTGGCGCAGCGCCCCTCGACTCCGGTGTGGCTGGTGGCCGCGTTCGCCGGGAGCTGGATGGTCAACCTGGTCACCTCGGTGATGCAGTCCGGCCCGAACGCGGCAAGC
The DNA here is from genome assembly GCF_002879555.1 of Verrucosispora sp. ts21. NCBI lineage: Bacteria > Bacillati > Actinomycetota > Actinomycetes > Micromonosporales > Micromonosporaceae > Micromonospora > Verrucosispora sp. ts21. The sequence goes on from NZ_PNOZ01000007.1 coordinate 73,742, forward strand.
ATGGTCACCTCGACCTCGCTGCCCGTACGCCTGGTCAAGCTGGTCCGCGACTACGGCGCGGTGATCTTCGCGGCGGCCCTGGTCCTGGCTGTCGCTCCGGCGCTGGTGTTCTGGGTGATCGTGGCGTTCACGATCGTCAACGGCGGCTTCCTGCTCGCCAGCATCGCCTTCTCCGCCCGCGCCAGCTGGTAAGGAAGGGCACCTTCTTAACGCCTCGCGCATAGGAAGGGCCCCCTGTTGACGCGCCGGTTTCAAGGTGATCGACAATTGTTGACGCTTCAATCAATGCCATGAGAAGATCCCATAGACGGATGTCGCTTCCTGGCGAAGCTGATGTTCTCGCTCCCCACGCCACCCCACCCTTGGGAGACCTCATGCGCAAAACCGCCAAGCGGATTGCCGCGGTCCTGGCCGCCGCAGCCCTGACCACCACTCTGGCTGCCGCGCCCGCGGCCGCGAAGGAGGTGGAGCGGGAACCGTTCAAGGTGCCTGACCAGGGCCTGGTCCTGTACACCGCGAACTCCGCCTACGTGGTCGCCCGCCACACCGCCGTCGATGACCTCTGCCACCCGATGCAGGACGCGGTCACCTCCATCGCCTGGACCCCCGTGTACGCCGTCGCCTACGCAAGCGACGACTGCACCGGCTACGGACTGGGGCTCGGCATCTGGCGGGGCTGGAGCCCCGGCCAGTTCCAGTCCTACAAGCTCACTTCCTACTAGATCGACTTCGTTACGCCGTAGTGGCGGTATCCGGGCAGGCGGGATACCGCCACTACGGCGTAACAGCGTCGATCAAGAGCGCGCGAGCCCCGCGTACACGGCCAGGAGTTGCTTGGTGACCACGTCGGGGTGGAAGACCCGCTCGTAGCGGGACCGGGCGGGGGCGGCGAGTGCGGCGGCACCGGCGGCGGCCAGCGGCAGCGCGGCGGCGAGCGCCGCCGGCTCCGGCGGCACCACCCAGCCGGCCTCACCGGCCAGGACCCCGGCCGGCAGCGCGGATGCCACCCCGGAGGCACTGCCCAGACCGGCCATGCCACCGACGCCACCCGGCCCGCCGGCAGCAGCCGGTCCGCCGGGGCTGGCGGGGGCGGGGGCCGAGGCGATCACCGCCGGGCCGGTGCCGGCGGGCTCGCGGGGGGTGTCCGCGCCGACCAGGTACGGGATGCCGCCGAGCGCCGTGCCGAGGACCGGACGGCCGCTGGCCAACGCCTCGATGATCACTGTGGGCAGCACGTCGTGCCAGGTGGAGGTGGCCAGCACCACGGCGCTCGCGGCCAGTGCCGAGCGGACCCCGGCCCGGTCCAGCGGGCCGAGGAAGGTCACATCGGCCCGTTCGGCCGCCGCCGCCTCGACGAGCGGACGCAACTCACCGTCACCGGCCACCCGCAGCGGCCCGAGCGCCCCGTCGGGGTGCCGACGCCACGCCTCCAGCAGCAGGCCGAGCCCCTTCTCCGGGGAGAGCCGGCCGAGGAAGAGAAAGCCCTGACCGAGCGGGGCGGGCGTACCAGGATCGGGAATGCCGTTCGGCTTGACCACGATTCGGCTGTCCGGGATGCCGTAGTCGCGCAGGTGGTCGGCGACCGCGCTGGTCAACGCGATGAACCGGTCCACCGACTTCCAGGTGCCCCGGTGCACGGCCAGGGTGGTGGCCATCAGCGCGCTCTGCGCCCGCGACCCCCGGTAGCAGCGGTGCACGACCGCCGGCACCCCCAGCGCCCGCCCCCGGCAGTCCTGGCAGATCACCCCGTCGCGGAAGTACAGCCCCGAGGAGCAGACCTGGCGGTAGTTGTGCACCGTCTGCACCACCGGCACGCCGTGCTTGTGCGCGGTCCGCACCACCCAGGGCGAGAGCAGCGGGTACGGGTTGTGCAGGTGCAGCACGTCCGGCCGGTGCTCGGTGAGCAGCCGGGACAGGTCGGCCTGCGCCTTCGGGGCGTACATCGGGGAGATCGGCAGCAGTGCCTTCGCCGTCTTCGGCATCGACGGGATCTCGTCGGAGCTGCGCAGGAAGGGCAGCACCTCCACACCGGCGGCGGTGAGCTGGGAGATCTCCGCGTCGACGATGGTGTTCTCACCGGAGGGCTGAGCTTCCCGGTACCGGTTGTGCGCCACCACGATTCTCACGGGATTCGTCTTTCGTTCACGACTGCGGGACTCGCAAGCTCATTCCTCGCGCTCACGGGAAAGAAGGCTACCGTTGGACGATGCCCGAACTACCGGAGGTGGAGGCGCTCGCGGGTTACCTGCGACAGCGCGCGGTGGGTCGCCGCGTCGAGCGGCTGGAGGCCGTCGCGATCAGCGCCCTGAAGACGTACGATCCGGCGCTGACCGCAGTCACCGGCCGGTCGGTGACCGACGCCCGCCGGCACGGCAAGTTCCTCGACGTCGTCTTCGACGGCGACCTGCACCTGGTGGTGCACCTGGCCCGGGCCGGCTGGCTGCACTACCGGGAGGCGTTCGCCTCGACCGTCCCGCTCCGGCCGGGCAAGGGCCCGATCGCGCTGCGGGCACGCCTGGACGACGGTTCCGGTTTCGACCTGACCGAGGCCGGTACGCAGAAGAAGCTCGCCGTCTACCTGGTGACCGATCCGCAGGCGGTGCCCGGAGTGGCCAAACTCGGGCCGGATGCGCTCTCGGCCGATCTGGCCGCCTTCGCCGGGGCGCTGCGTAGCCGCCGGGGACAGATCAAGGGGGTGCTCACCGACCAGGCGGTGCTGGCCGGGGTGGGCAACGCGTACTCGGACGAGATCCTGCACGCGGCGAAGCTGTCACCGTTCGTCCTGACCGACCGGCTCACCGACGAGCAGATGGCGACGCTGCACGCGGCCACCCGGCGGGTGCTCGGCGACGCGGTCACCCGCTCGCTGGGGCAACGGGCCGCGGAACTGAAGGGTGAGAAGCGCTCCGGGTTGAAGGTGCACGCCCGTACGGGGCTGCCCTGCCCGGTCTGTGGCGACACCGTGCGTGAGGTCTCCTTCGCCGATTCGAGCCTCCAGTACTGCCCGACCTGCCAGACCGGCGGCAAGCCCCTTGCTGACCGAAGGCTGTCCAGACTTGTACGGTGAGTAACGACACGCTTGACTACGGAGCGGAATCGGACGCGGGGTGCGCAACCACGGTCCGGCACTCTTCCCGGGCCGCCATCCATCGGTATAGTGGCCCGGTCCCCGGCTTCCGGATGGCGTGGAGCCGGCCAGATCCCAGGCGAAAGCGAGTCCGTCACGCAATGTCCCTCGGGTCGGCGTCGAGGCGGAATCCGCGTGGGAAACTGGAACGGTGGGAGACTCGGGCCCTTACGGCGAGTAAGCGGTGCGGGTCATGCGGGAGGACATGGGTGAGGTGACGACAAGCCTCCAGCGCCCGGTAACCAACGAAGGCCGGAGCAGACTCGTGCGGCACGTCGACAGCTTCGAGATCCAGCCGCCGAACCCGCCGTCACACAACGGCGTACCCCGCTCGGCGTGGGCGCGGGCTCGACGACGCGTCTCCCGCTGGCATCGGCCGTACACCGCGATTCTGCTGCTGCTCGACTTCGCGGCGGCGGCGTTCGCCAGCTTCACCGCGATCCGCACCTTCGACCAGGCCACCGCCGGTTTCCACGAGGCCCAGAACGACCCGACCTGGTTCCACACGGTGGCCTTCCTGCTGCTGCCGCTGGGCTGGCTGACGATTCTGTGGTTCAGCGGGGCCTATGACCGACGCTGTCTCGGTCTCGGGCCGGACGAGTTCAAGCGGGTGATCCGGGCCGGCGTGGCGGTCTGCGCGGCCGTGTCGTTCCTCGCCTTCGCCACCAAGACCGATCTGTCCCGGTTCACCGTCGGCACCGCCCTGCTGCTGGCCCTGCTGTTGATCCTGCTGGGCCGGATCCTGACCCGCTTCGTGCTGCACGTGATGCGCCGCAACACCCAGCAGGCGGCCCACCGGATGGTGCTGGTCGGCACCCTGCCGGAGTGCCTGGAGGTCTACACCGCGGTCACCCGTAACCCCGCCGCCGGGCTGGTGCCGGTCGCCATCCACATCACCGACGGTTACGCCGCAGCCAAGGGAGTGCAGACCCCCGTCCCGGTGTACGCCGGCCGTGACGTGTTGGCCCTGGTGCGGGAGGTCGGCGGCGACACGATCGCGGTCTGCGGCTCGGCCAGCGCCGAGCCGGGCGAGCTGCGCCGGTTGGCCTGGCAGTTGGAGGGCTCCGGGGTCGACCTGGTGGTGGCACCGCAGCTGACCGACATCGCCGGCCCTCGGGTGCACATCCGCCCGATCGAGGGCCTGCCGCTGCTGCACGTCGAGGAGCCCACCCTGTCCGGGCCGGCGCTGCTGGCCAAGAACATGATGGACCGGGTCGCCGCCGGGCTGGGCCTGCTGGCGTTGATTCCGGCCTTCCTCGTCATCGCCATCGCCATCCGGATCTCCGATCCCGGTCCGGTCTTCTTCCGTCAGCCCCGGGTCGGGCACGAGGGGCGCACCTTCCGGGTGTGGAAGTTCCGCACCATGTACGTCGACGCGGAGGACCGGCTGGCCAGCCTGGTCGACCAGAACGAGACCGACGGCATGCTGTTCAAGATGAAGCAGGATCCGCGGGTCTTCCCGGTGGGCCGCTTCCTGCGCGCCTCGTCGCTGGACGAGCTGCCGCAGCTGATCAACGTGCTGATGGGCGAGATGTCCCTGGTCGGGCCGCGACCGCTGCCCGCCGACGACGGCGACTTCCTCGGCGACGTACGCCGCCGGCTGCTGGTCCGCCCCGGAATGACCGGGCTGTGGCAGGTGTCCGGCCGCTCCGACCTGTCCTGGGACGAGGCCGTCCGACTGGATCTCTACTACGTCGACAACTGGTCGCTGGCGTACGACCTGAGCATCCTGTGGCGCACGGTGGGCGTGGTGCTGGCGCGCAAGGGCGCGTACTGAATCAGCTCTTTCCCTGAGCCACCGTAACCAGCAGGATCATCAACGTGGGTGGCAACCTCTCGGCCGGCATCGGGGTCTTGTCGCTGGTCGTCGTGCTCACCGGGGCCCTGGTCGCGGTCGCTCGGCTGCGTGGCCGGCGGGGCATCGCCACGGCCAGCCAGCGGGCCACCTACGAGGTGCTGCACACCACCGGGTTGGCCGCCGAGCCGCTGCGTGCCGGGCTGAGTCCGGCGGGTGCGGCGAAAGCGGCCCGGCACCTGCGTGGCCTGGTCGGCGCGGCGGGGTTGGCGTTGACCGACACCGAGGAGGTGCTCGCCCTCGACGGACGCGGTGCGCACCACACCGACCAGCTGCGCGCGGCGGCGCAGCGAGTGGTGGCCACCGAGCGGTCCACCGTCCTCGGCGAGGCCGAACTGCTCTGCGACCGCATCGACTGCCCGATCCGGGGTGCGGTGGTGGCGCCGATGGCCGGCGCGGAGGGCCGGGTGGCCGGTGCCATGATCGCGGTCACCGACGGCGTGCCCGCTCCGGGCCTGGTGCAGGCGACCATGGAGACCGCCCGCTGGGCGGGCAGCCAACTCGCCCTGGCCGAGCTGGACTCGTCCCGGGAACGGCTGGCGCGGGCCGAGGTCCGCGCGCTGCGGGCGCAGATCAGCCCGCACTTCATCTACAACGCGCTTACCGCGATCGGCTCGTTCGTCCGTACCGACCCGGAGCGGGCACGGGAGCTGATCCTGGAGTTCGCCGAGTTCACCCGCTACTCGTTCCGGGCCCACGGTGAGTTCACCACGTTGGCCGAGGAGCTTCGGTCGATCGACCGCTACCTGACAATCGAACGGGCCCGTTTCGGCGACCGACTTCAGGTACGGCTCCAGATCGCCCCGGAGGTGCTGCCGGTGACACTGCCCTTCCTGTGCCTTCAACCGTTGGTCGAGAACGCCGTCCGGCACGGGTTGTCGCGCAAGCCCGGCACGGGCATGGTGAGCATCGAGGCGCGTGACGCGGGCGCCGAATGTCACATCACGGTGGAGGACGACGGAGTGGGGATGGATCCGGGCACACTTACCGCCGGAATCGCCGAGCTGGCAGGGGCCACCGGTGATCCGGGGGACGACCCGGGCCAGCACGTCGGCCTCTCGAACGTCGACGAACGACTCCGCTCGGTGTTCGGCAGCGACTTCGGCCTGGTGGTGGAGACGGGCGTGGGGTCAGGCACGAAGGTGAGCATGCGGGTGCCGAAGTTCCACCCCGGCGTACGGGCGCGTTCGTGACCGGCAACGGCGGTACGCCCGGCTTCCTGCGGGTGCTGGCGGTGGACGACGAACCACCGGCCCTGGACGAGCTGGCGTACCACCTGCGTACCGACCCCAGGGTGGCTCGGCTGCACACGGCCGGCGACGCCACCGAGGCGCTGCGGGTGCTCCGCGACGACGAGGTCGACGTGATCTTCCTGGACATCCGGATGCCCGGCCTGGACGGGATGGAGCTGGCCCGGGTGCTGCGTCAGTTCGCCCGGCCACCGGCGATCGTCTTCGTCACCGCGTACGACGACGGCGCCGCGGACGCCTTCGACCTGGGCGCCACCGACTACGTCCGCAAGCCGGTACGCGCGGAGCGGCTCGCCGAGGCGCTGCGTCGAGTCGTCGGGTCACGGGTGCTGCCGTCGCATCCGGCGGCCCTGGCCCGCGCCGAGGAGGACCCGACGATCCCCGTCGAGCTGGCCGGCTCCACCCGGATGCTGCCCCGCTCGGCCGTGCGTTGGGTGGAGGCACAGGGCGACTACGCCCGGCTGCACACCACAGAAGGCTCGCACCTGGTGCGGGTGTCCCTGGCGACGCTCGCCGACCGGTGGGCCGACGCCGGTTTCGTCCGGATCCACCGGTCCTACCTGGTGCAGTTGCGGCTGATCGCCGAGCTTCGACTTGTCAATTCCGGCTACGTGGTCGTGGTCGACGACGCGGAGCTGCCGGTGAGTCGGCGGCACACCCGGGAGTTGAAGGACAAGCTGGTCCGAGCCGCGAAGCAGGAATGGAGCCGCTGAGCGTCCACAGCAGACCGAAAGATCGGCGCTGGCCTATCCTCGTGGTGCCGATTCGATACGGGGCGCGGGTCGGCCGGGCAGGTGCCTGCACGGGTCGCCCCGCAGCCTCACGTTTGGACGCCCATGCAACTGCCCCACATCCGCCGGGCCGTACTGGCCGGCATCGCCGCGTTGGCCGTCGTGCTGCCCGGCGCCACCCCGGCCCTCGCCAGCACCACTGGAACGATCACTGGTCGGCTGACCACCAGCGCCGGCACCGCCGCCCCCGACGTTCCGGTCCTGGTCTACCGAACCGGGAGCTACAACATCATTGCGCAGACGTCCACCGACGCCCAGGGCAACTACACCCTCAACGGGTTGGCAGCGGGCTCCTACACGGTGGGCTACCAACCCGGTGGTCGACCGGAGCAGTACCACCGGCAGCAGCTCTATTCCTGGGACGCGGACCCCGTCACCGTGACGGCGGGCAACACCAGCACCGTCGACGAGCAACTGTTCGCCACCGGCACGATCACCGGTCGGATCATCGACAGCGCCGGCGATCCGGTGCCCGACCTGCGCGTCGAAGGTCAGGCCATCGGCGCCTCCACCTGGGGCAGCGCGCGCACCGACGACGACGGACGGTACGAGATGACCGTCATCGCCGGCCGGTACCGGGTCAGCTTCGAGCCGGTGGCCGATTCGTACCAGAGCCAGTACGTGCCGGGGAAGATCGACGAGGACGAGGCCACCGTCTTCGACGTGACCGCCGACGCGCAGATCGTGGCCGACGACACGGTGCTGCCGGTGGGCAACCTGTCGGGCCGGTTCACCACCGCCGACGGCCAGCCGCTGCGAGACGCCGACATCTCCGTGTACACGCCGAACATGTACACCGGCACCTGGACGCAGACCGACGCCGACGGGAGATTCGACGTCCAACTGCTCGCCGGGGCCTACCGGGTGGGCCTGTACGCGGGCGACCGGCAGCAGTACTACCGGGGACAGTTGGTGCCGGAGCTCGCCGATCTGGTGACCGTGCACGGCGGGCAGCAGACCAGCATCACCGACGCCCTGCTCGGCACCGGCGCGCTGCGGATCCGGGCAGTCGACTCGGTCACCGGTGCTCCGGTGGCCAACTTCTGCGCCCACGATCAGTGCAGCAACGGCACCGGCACGGTGCTCATCCCGGATCTGCCGGAGGGCCGGCACGACATCTACCTGTACGCGCCGGACGGCCGGTACTTCCCCCGGGAACGCACCGGCATACGGGTACGGGCCGACCGGACCGCCGAGCTGACCATCAAGCTGCGCCCGGGAGCGGTCATCACCACCACCGTGGTCGACCGACAGAGCGGGGCACCCCTGCGGGGCGTGTGTGTCAGGGCCTTCCTGGCCAAGCAGGTTCGCCTGCCCGACACCAATTTCGAGTGCAGTGACCGCAGCGGCCAGGTCAAGGTCGGGCCGCTGCGGGACGGCGACCACAAGCTGTTCGTCGTGCCGCAGGACCTGACGTACGGCCGGCAGTGGGTCGGCCCGAACGGCGGCACCGGTGACGAGCGGGAGGCCGCCGTGGTCACCGCCACGGTCGGTGCCGTGGCCACTGCCCCGACGGTGCAACTCGACCGGGCGGGGCAGATCAGCGGCCAGGTCACCGACGCCCAGACCGGCGCCCCGATTCGGAACGTCAGCGTGTCGGTGCTCACCGGCCACCCGGGCGTCGGCGCGGAGGACGCCCGCACCGACGATCAGGGTCACTACACCCTGACCCGGCTGGGCCCGTACGCGTGGCCGGTGGTTTTCAGCCGGTACGAGTACGCGACCGTCTGGTCGGGCAACGCGCCGAGCCGGTTCACCGCCGCACCGGTGACGGTCACCGCCAACTCGACGGCCGCCCTCGATGCGACGATCGGCCCCGGCGTCGAGGTCACCGGCACCGTCACGAACACCGAGGGCACGCCGTTCCGGGACGGCTTCGTGCTCGCCCACAGCGTCGACACCGGTGACATCACGGGCAGTGGTTGGGTTTCCGACGGGCAGCTCACCATGCGTCTGACCGGCCGTCAGCGGATCTTCCTGAGCTACGACCTGCACCTCGTCGCCGACGGCGAGATGCACTCGGGCCGCTACCGGGTGACCGACCCCGAAGGGGTCGATCGGCTGGCCCGGTTCACCGTGCCTGCGACCGGGTCGCTGAGCATCGACATGGCCATCCCGACCAGCTGAGTCGAGCGGGAAGGGGTGGTGGCCGTCCATGGTCGCCACCCCTTGTCCACCGCTTCGTCCACAGGGCGCGCGGGTTGTCCACAGGTTGTCCACAGCCGCTTGACATTCCCGTCGGGCAGACGAGACTGCCGGGGTGGCCGCCGAGGATTCACCACCGGCACCCCGCCGACCCGAGCCAGCCGAGCCAGCCGGGACCGCCGCCCCGCCGCTGCGGGCCGCCCCGCCGCCCCGGGCTGCGGAGCCGCCTCAGCCTGCATCGCCGCCCCGGGCTGGGGAAGCGCCCCGGGCTGGGGAAGCGCCCCGGGCTGGGGAGCCGCTTCAGGCTGCGGGGCCGGCTGCCGCGCAGCTGCGCGGATCGGGGCCGGCGGCGCGTACCAGGGTGGTGTTGGCCGAGGTCTCCGGCCGACGACACCGGGCCGGCGGTGCCCGTACCGAGTTGACCCAGCAGACCCGGGTCGGCGAGACGCTGATCCGCGGCCTGGTACGCGCCCAACTCGCGCTGGCCCTGCAACTGTCGGCGGTGGTCCTGGTCGGGCTGGGCGGACTGCCCTGGCTGTTCGCCATCGCCCCCTCGGTGGGCCGAATGACAGTGCTCGGTGTCAACCTGCCCTGGCTGCTGCTCGCAGTGCTCTCCTTCCCGTTCCTGGTCGCGGTCGGCTGGACGTACGTGCGGCTGGCCGAACGCAACGAGCAGGACTTCACCGACCTGGTCCAGCGGCCGGAGCGTTGAGGTGACAAACGACCTCGTCGTACCGGCGATCGTGGCGGTCACCCTGGCCACCCTGGGGATCGGCTTCTACGGCCTGCGCCTGGCGCGCACCACCTCCGACTTTCTGGTCGCCTCGCGGGTGGTCAGCCCGACCTGGAACGCCGCCGCGATCGGCGGTGAATACCTCTCGGCGGCCAGCTTCCTCGGCGTGGCCGGGCTGATCCTCAAGTACGGCGTGGACGTGCTCTGGTATCCGGTCGGCTTCGCGGCCGGCTACCTGGCCCTGCTGCTCTTCGTCGCCGCACCGCTGCGCCGCTCCGGCGCCTTCACCCTGCCCGACTTCTGCGAACTGCGGCTGGGCTCCCGCCGACTGCGCACGCTCGCCACCGTATTCGTGATCTTCATCGGCTGGCTCTACCTGGTGCCGCAGTTGCAGGGCGCCGGGCTGACGCTGGCCACCCTGGCCGGTTCCCCGTACCCGGTGGGTGCCCTGGTGGTGGCGGTGGTGGTGACCGCCAACGTGGCGCTGGGCGGGATGCGGGCGGTCACCTTCGTGCAGGCGTTCCAGTACTGGCTGAAGTTGACCGCGCTCGCCGTACCCGCGATCTTCCTGGCGCTGCAGTGGCAGGCCGACGGGCGGCCGGCGGTGACCCCGCCCGACGGGCCGACCTTCCGGACCGCGACCACCGTCGTGGTCGAACATCGCGCCGTCCTGACCCTGCCCGACGGGCAGAGCCGCCTGGTGAACCCCGGCGACGAGTTGACCTTCGCGGCCGGCGAGCCGGTGCCCGAGGTGTCCGGGGCCGCCACCAGCACAACCGACTGGTTGCTGCCCAGCACCGCCGGCTCGGACGACCGGGGACTGTTCGCCACGTACTCGCTCATCCTGGCCACCTTCCTGGGCACCATGGGGCTGCCGCATGTGCTGGTCCGCTTCTACACCAACCCGGACGGCGCCGCCGCCCGCCGGACCACGCTTGTGGTGCTGGCCCTGGTCGGGGTCTTCTATCTGCTGCCCACGATCTACGGCGTGCTGGGTCGGATCTACACCCCACAACTGCTGGTCAGCGGCCAGACCGACGCGGTGGTGGTGCTGCTGCCCGAGGCGGCGCTCGGTGCCGGGACCACCGGTCGCCTGCTGGCCGCCCTGGTCGCCGCCGGGGCGTTCGCGGCCTTCCTGTCCACCTCGTCCGGGCTGCTCACCAGCGTCGCCGGGGTTATCTCCACGGACGTGCTGGGCCGTGGTTCGGTGCGCGGCTTCCGGCTCGCCACGGTGATCGCCGGTGGGGTACCACTGATCCTCGCGCTGAACGTCTCCGGGCTGGACGTCTCACAGGTGGTCGGGCTGGCCTTCGCCGTCGCCGCGTCCAGCTTCTGCCCGCTGCTGGTGCTCGGCATCTGGTGGCGCGGGCTCACCGACGCGGGCGCGGCCGCCGGGATCCTGGTCGGCGGCGGAGCGGCGGTGTCGGCGGTGCTGATCACCGTGCTCGGGCCGCCGCTGAGCGGCTGGCCGGCCACCCTCACCGCGCAGCCGGCCGCCTGGACGGTGCCGCTGGCCTTCACGGTGATGGTCGCGGTCTCGCTGGCTACCCGTGGCCGTACCCCCGCCGACACCGGCCGCACCATGCTCCGCCTGCACGCCCCCGACAGCCTCCGACTGTGAAAGGAAGGGCACCTTATTAACGCCTCGTGTAGAGCAAGGGCCCCTTATTAACACTCGGAGCGGATGACGCCTACGACTGTGGGATGAGTCAAGCTCAGCCTGGCGGCTCAGGGAGCGCTGGCCGCCACCGGATACGGTCTGTCACATGACTGGCGAGTACCCTGCGATGGCGCTGCGTGGCCTGGCCAAACGATTCGACAGCAAGGTCGCCGTGGCCGGAGTGAACCTGGACGTACCGGCGGGCTCGTTCTACGGGCTGCTCGGCCCCAACGGTGCGGGCAAGACCACCACCCTGTCGATGGCCGTCGGGCTGCTGCGACCGGACGCCGGCAGCGCCTGGGTGCTCGGGCGCGACGTGTGGGCCGACCCGGTCGAGGCGAAACGGCTGTTCGGGGTGATGCCCGACGGCGTACGGCTCTTCGACCGGCTCAGCGGCGCCGAGCTGCTGGCGTACCACGGGCTGCTGCGCGGCATGGACCCGGCGGTCGTCGACCAGCGCGCGGCGGAGCTGATCGACGTGCTCGCCCTCTCCGACGCCGGCCGCACCCTGGTGGTGGACTACTCGGCCGGCATGAAGAAGAAGATCGGCCTGGCCTGCGCCCTGCTGCACGGACCTCGGCTGCTGGTGTTGGACGAGCCCTTCGAGGCGGTCGACCCGGTCTCGGCCGCGCTGATCCGCGACATCCTCCAGCGGTACGTCACCGGCGGCGGGACGGTGGTCTTCTCCAGTCACGTCATGGAGGTCGTGCAGCGCCTCTGCTCGCACGTGGCGATCCTCGCCGAGGGCACCATCAAGCGGGTCGGCACCCTGGAGGAGGTACGCGGGGAGCGCTCGCTGGAAGAGGTCTTCGTCGAGGTGGTCGGCGGGCGTACGGCAACCGGCGAGGAGTTGTCGTGGCTGTCCCGGTGACCGACCCGGCCAGCCGCGTACACCCGGTCAAGGCGCGGCACTTCGTCCGGCTCAAGCTGCGGGTGATCGGCAACAACTTCCGCGGTCAGGCCTGGCGGGCCGTGCTGTTCGTGATCGGCTCGCTGGTCGGGCTCTGGCTCGCGGCCACCGCCTTCTTCGGCCTGGCCGCACCCGGGCTCGCCGGAGAGGACCGGTACGCGCTGCTGGTCGCCGCGTTCGCCGGCGGCCTGACGGTGCTCGGCTGGCTGCTGCTGCCCCTGGTCTTCTTCGGCGTCGACGAGACACTCGACCCGGCCCGCTTCGCGTTGCTGCCGCTGTCCCGCCGGACCCTGGTCACCGGGCTGTTCGCTGCGGCGCTGGTCAGCGTGCCCACGGTCGCCGTACTGGTGGCGCTCTCCGGTCTGGTGGTCACCGCCGGGGCGTTCGGTGGCTGGCCCGCTGCCGCGGTGGCCGTCCTCGGAGTGATCTCCGGACTGCTGCTCTGCGTCGCCGCCGCACGGGCGATGACCAGCGCCTTCGCCAGCATGCTCCGGTCCCGCCGGGTACGCGACCTGGCGGCGGTCCTGCTCGCGGTGGCCGCCGCGTTGCTCGGTCCGTTGCAGCTGGCCGGTCTCGCCGCGATCCGGGACACCGACTGGGACCGGCTCACCGGTGCGGCGACCGTGATCGGCTGGACACCGTTCGGCGCACCCTGGACCGCCGGCATCGACGTGGCGCAGGGCCGGGCCTGGGCGGCACCGCTGAAACTCCTGATCACCGTCGTGACGATCGTCGCGCTGCTGGCCTGGTGGTCGCGCTCGTTGGAGTCGGCGATGATCGGTACGGCCAGCACCGGGTCGGCCAAGGGCAAGCCGGAGGTCAGCGGCGGCGCGGTGGCCCAGCTGTTCCCGCAGGCGGCCGGCTGGCTGCGCCGGGACCGCTTCGGCGCACTTGTCGCCCGGGAGGCCCGCTACTGGTGGCGGGACGCCCGACGGCGGGCGAACCTGATCACCATCGCGGTGATCGGCCTCTTCGTGCCGGTCATGGTCAACGTGGGTGGGCAGGGCTTCAGCATCGACAGCGAGCAGGGCTTCAGCCTGCCCTCCGACACCTCACCGCTGCTGGTCAGCCTCTCCATGCTCTTCGTCGGGCTGCTGGCCGCGATGACCCTCGCCAACCAGTTCGGTTTCGACGGCAGCGCGTACGCGGCCAACGTGATCGCCGGCATACCCGGCCGCCTGGAGTTGCGCGCCCGGATGGTCGCCTTCTCCCTCTACGTACTGCCCATGCTGGTCCTCGTGTCCGTGGTGATGGCGTTGATCCTCGGCGAGCCGACCTGGATGGGCTTCATGGCCGGCACCCTGATCGCCACCTTCGGCGCAGGGCTGGCGGTCAACTCGTTCGTCTCCGTGCTCGCCGCGTACTCCCTGCCCGAGACGAGCAACCCGTTCGCGATGAACAGCGGCGCCGGGGTGACCAAGAGCCTGCTGGCCCTGGTGGCCATGGTCGCCACCGCCGCGACCGGCCTACCCACGGTGATCGCCGCCGCGCTGCTCGGCGACGCCTGGCTCTGGTTGGGCCTGCCCCTGGGTGTCCTCTACGGCGTCGGCGTGGCGCTGCTCGGCTCCTACCTGGCCGGAGACGCCCTGGACCGCCGCCAGCCCGAACTGCTGACCGCCGTCACCCCGCGCCGCTGACGGTCCACGACCGTGGCCGTGGCCGTGGGAGCGGGAGCGTAGGGCGGCCCGCACCTCGGCGACGAAGCCGTCGAAGTCCTCGCGGAGGCGCTTCGCAGTCAGGTGCAGGACGATCCAGTCACCGCCGACCACTCGGTTGAGCCGTCGGCGATCCGCGTCGAACTGCGCCGGGTTGTCGTGCCAGAGGCCGTCGTACTCGATCGCCACCCGATAGTCCGGCCAAGCAAGATCGAGACGGGCGAGGAACCGGCCCTGGGCCGACACCACCCATTGGGTACGCGGACGCGGCAGCCCGGCCAACACGAGCCGAACCCGAGCGCGGGACTCCTGCGGCGACTCGGCACCGGCATCCGCCAGGTCGACCGCCGCGAAAGAGCGGCCGCCAGGCGGAACTACGCAGCTCGTGCGGGTGAGCAGGCCACGCGAGATCGCGCGCGAACCACGGAAGATGCGCCCCCGCAACTGCGGCGGCCGACGAGGCGATCTGGACATACCCAGACGGTGTCAGCTCAGACACCCCGCGCGCTGCCCCTGTGGATAAACCCCAGACTGCCGCCTTCCCCAGCATGATCACGCTCGGATCGCGCGCCATCCCACCCGAGCGGAGCGCCCCTCGCGCAAGATCGAGCCCTGCTGCGACCCACCTTCGCCCCCGCCGGGCCGCTTGGAGACACCCGCGCACGGCGAGTTGGCGTGTTCAGCCCTGTTCCGGCCTCTTGTGTACGACGACCTGCGCCACATTGACGTCGACGCCGTCGCTCGGCGAGGGGTCAGCGAAGAGCGGAGGGTGCTGCTTCGCGGGCCAGGGTGAGGAACGCGTGCCAGGCGGCTGGGGTGAAGGTCAGTGCTGGGCCGGGGCGGTCCTTGCTGTCGCGCACCAGCACCATTCCCGGAAGGTTGTCCGCTACCTCGACGCAGTTGCCACCGGTGTCGCCGGAACGGGTCGCCGTGCGCCAGCGGGGTTTGGCAGCAGTCATGACGTCACCTTCAGCTTTCGGAGCAGGTCAAGCGAGGCGTGTGTGGACAGTGCTTCGCCGAGCAGGCTATCCCACTTCCGGTCGATCAGACGGACCATCTCCGGGTCGTTCACGACGTGCCCCCGAGCGGCGTTCTCCAGGTAAATCGCCTGCTCACCGTCGGGCAGATCGGCTAGCACGAATCCGCCGGTGAGCCCGACATGCTCGCCGACGTTGAGCGGCACCACGTGAATGCGGACGTGTGACCGCTCCGCTTCGGTCAACAGATGGCCGAGTTGTGCATCGAGTACTGCTGGACTGCCCACCGGCCGGCGCACGGCGGTCTCGTCAACCAGGAACACGCACTGTGGTGAGTCGTCCCGTTGCAGGAGTTGTTGGCGTTCCATTCGGACGGCTACCAGTTCGTCGACCATGGGCGGCTGGTGGAGTCCGCCGGCCGAGATCACGGCTCGGGCGTACTCCTCGGTTTGCAGCAGTCCGGGCACCAGGCAGGGTTCGAAGGCGCGCAACCGGGTGGCTTCCTGCTCATAGCCCCGCCATGCGGCGAACCAGGAGGGGCCGCGTTCCCGGTCGGCCTCCTTGAGCAGCTCGGCGAGGAGGCCGCCGGTGTGCAGGGCTTCGTCGGAGGCGACTGCGAACTCCATTGTCGGTCGGCGGCGGCCGGTTTCGATGGCGGCGATCAGCGACGGGCTCCATTTGATCAGGGCGGCGAGTCCCTCCTGGGATACCCCGGCGGCGGCGCGAGCGGCCTTCAACGCTCTGATCCACATTTCGAAGTTCATGCTCACCCATTCGGTAAGTACGCGAACGCGCTGGGTAGTAACCGCTGGCATCCTCCCCTGGGCTCAGCTCGGAGTCCAGGGTGGAAACACGCGGCCCGGCCGGTGGAGGCGACGATCCCGGCGGTCGGTCCTGCGACGGGCCGTCTCGGTCATTCCCCCGACCGGGGCGGCCCCCGAAGCGAAGGAGGCACCGGTGCCGTTTCCACGACTCGACTGCTCGCCGTCAGCCGCGACGTGACCGGGCAGCCGACACCCGAGCGGACAGCCGACACGACCGGGCAGTCGACACCCGAGCGGACAGCCGACACGACCAGGCAGTCGACACCCGACCGGGCAGCCGACACGTGACCGGGTGGCTGCGACGTGACCGGGCTCCGGGTGGCCGCAACGTGACCCGGCTGGTGGCGCACCTGCCGATGCGGCCGCTCTGGCGATGTCGTGCTTGTGGGGCACCCTGGCCCTGCCAGCCGGCCCGGCTGCGGATGTTGATCGAGTATCGCGAGGACCGGACCGCACTGTTGGTGTACCTCGGCACGCTCATGCTGGAGGCCGGTGACCAGCTTGCTCAGCTTGGCGGGCAGCGACACCGGTCCGAGCTCTATCAGCGGTTCGTCGGCTGGGCGCGGGCACGCGGCCAGGCCGAGCGGGTCACAATGTTTCACGTGAATCCAGAGCCGGGTGCCCAGATCCACCACAGCGATCCGTTCGCCGTACCGGCCGACAAGCGTTCGCCCGTACGCCGGTTTCGGGGTCGGCTCGCCGCGCCGGTGACGCTGTGGACGGCGCCGGGGCCGGCGGGTTTGACGGTTTCCTCGACGCTGGTGGCCGACGGTGATCCGGGCCGGTTGCTCGGCCTGATCGACGCGGAGTCGGATCTCTGGGCGGCGGTCGAGGAGGCGGGTCGGTTCGCCGTGGCACCGTTGAGCCCGACGCACCGCCAGCTCGCCGACCGGTTCGCCGGCCTGTTCCCCTCCCCTGGCGGCCTGTTCGCCATCGACAGCTGGGCCGAGACGCCCTACGGGCCGGTGCCCGCCGACGGCGGCGGTTGGGTCGGCTGCCGGCTTGACGAGGCGCGGGAGTACGGATGGAGCCTGCTGGTCGAGGCGACCATCGAACGGGTGGAGTTGACGGACGACGGTGGGCCGCTGCTGCACCACCGTGGCCGCTACCACGAGCTCGGCTGATCCCACCCGAGCCGCAACCACCTGCCCGCTGCCGTGCGGTTACCGGTCAGCGGTGTGAGCCAGGTCATTGAGCGCAGCGGTGCCGCCGTTCGGCGCAGTTGTCGACCGGTGCCGATATTCACCCTTTTCCGGCGGGGAGCGCGTTTTTTACCGTGCGCGAGACTCCTGACGTCTGTGAAGGTGGTGATCAAATGTCCACGGATACCCCCGCTACCGCGCCGACCGACTCGGAACCGGAGCGGTACCTCGCGGTCCAACGGTCCGACGAGTTCGCCGGGCTGCGTCGTGCACTGCGCGGCTTCGTCTTTCCGATGACCATCGCGTTCTTCCTGTGGTACGCGCTCTACGTGATCCTCTCCGCGTACGCGCGAGACTTCATGGGCACCCGACTGTTCGGCAGCAACATCAATGTTGCGCTGGTCTTCGGCCTGCTCCAGTTCGTCTCCACCTTCCTCATCGCCTGGCTCTACTCCCGGTACGCCGACCGGAAGATCGACCCGGTGGCCGACAAGATCCGCGGCGAGCTCACCGGAGGTGAGTCGTGAACTCAGTCGTTCTCGCGGTCGAGGCGGGCAACACCACCGCCCGCAACTTGACAATCGTGCTGTTCCTGGTCTTCGTGGCGGCCACCCTGGCCATCACGATCTGGGCCAGCCGGCAGACCAAGACGGCCACCGACTTCTACGCGGGCGGTCGGTCGTTCTCCGGCTTCCAGAACGGCATGGCGATCGGCGGCGACTACATGTCCGCCGCGTCCTTCCTCGGCATCGCCGGCATCATCGCGCTCTACGGCTACGACGGCTTCCTCTACTCGATCGGCTTCCTGGTGGCCTGGCTGGTGGCGCTGCTGCTGGTCGCGGAGCTGCTGCGGAACTCCGGGCGGTACACGATGGCCGACGTGCTGGCGTTCCGGATGCGTCAGCGTCCGGTGCGTACGGCGGCGGCGGTTTCCACGATCACCGTCTCGATCTTCTACCTGTTGGCGCAGATGGTCGGCGCGGGCGCCCTGGTGGCACTGCTGCTCGGCATTCGGCCGGGCACCACCTTCCTGGGCATGGATGCGGACACCGCCAAGGTGGCGACCATCATCATGGTCGGTGCCCTCATGATCATCTACGTCACCGTGGGTGGCATGAAGGGCACCACCTACGTACAGATCGTCAAGGCGTTCCTGCTGATGAGCGGCGCGCTGTTGATGACCCTGCTGGTGCTGGCGAAGTACAAGTTCAACCTCTCCTCGCTGCTCGGTGACGCGGCGGCGAGTTCCGGTCAGGGCACCGCATTCCTGGAACCCGGTCTGAGGTACGGCGTCGAGGTCGCCGGCAACGCGACACAGACCTTCTACAACAAGGTCGACCTGCTCTCCCTCGGCATCGCGCTGGTGCTCGGCACCGCCGGCCTGCCGCACATCCTGATCCGCTTCTACACCGTCCCGACGGCGAAGGCGGCTCGCAAGAGCGTGCTCTGGGCGATCGGCATCATCGGCTCGTTCTACCTGCTCACCCTGGCGCTCGGCTTCGGCGCGGCGGCGCTGGTCGGTGGCGACGCCATCCGGGAGCAGGATCGGGCCGGCAACACGGCCGCACCACAGTTGGCCGAGGCCCTGGGGATCGACTTCTTCGGCGGCGACCTGGGCGGTGCGGCACTGCTGGCGATCATCGCGGCGGTCGCCTTCGCCACCATCCTGGCCGTGGTCGCGGGTCTGACCCTGGCCTCCTCCTCCAGCCTGGCGCACGACTTCTACGCCAATGTCGTCAAGCGGGGGCAGGCCTCGGAACGGCAGGAGGTGAAGGTCGCCCGGATCTCCGCCCTGGTGATCGGCGCGGTCTCCATCGCCCTGTCGATCTTCGCGCAGAACCTGAACGTGGCGTTCCTGGTGGCGTTGGCCTTCGCGGTGGCCGCCTCGGGCAACCTGCCGGCGATCCTCTACAGCCTGTTCTGGAAGCGGTTCAACACCTCCGGCGCGGTCTGGGCGATCTACGGCGGTCTGCTCGCCGCCGTGGTGCTGGTGTTCTTCTCGCCGGTGGTCTCCGGTGCGCCGACGGCGATGTTCCCGGACCACGACTGGCAGTGGTTCCCGCTGTCCAACCCGGGCATCCTGTCCATCCCGTTCGGCTTCCTCTGCGGGTGGATCGGCACGGTGATCTCCAAGGAGAGCGACGACGAGAAGTACGCCGAACTGGAGGTGCGCTCCCTGACCGGTGCCGGCGCGCACTGACCCGCACCTGTTAACAGGGGCCCCCTGTAGTACGCGAGGCGTTAACAGGGGGCCCCTCCTTTAGGCTTGGCGGCATGAAGGTTGAGCAGCGTTTCGGCCCCGGTCACCGGGTCCTGGTCACCGGCGGCGCCGGCTTCGTTCCCTCGCACCTGGTGGATTCACTGATCGCCCGTGGCTGCACGGTGGTCGCGGTGGACAACTTCGTCACCGGCTCGAAGGAGAATGTCGCCCACCTGCTCGACACGCCGACCTTCACACTTGTCGAGGCGGACATCTCCGACGGGTTGCCGGATCATCCCGCGCTGGCGGAACGCTTCGACGCGATCCTGCACATGGCCTCACCGGCCAGCCCGACCGACTTCGAGAAGCTGCCGGTGGAGATCCTGCGGGTGGGCTCGGTGGCCACCCTGCACCTGCTGGACCGCGCGGTCGCCGACGGTGCCCGGTTCCTGCTGGCCTCCACCTCCGAGGCGTACGGCGACCCGAAGGAACACCCGCAGCGGGAGACGTACTGGGGCAACGTCAACCCGATCGGCATCCGCAGCGTCTACGACGAGGCCAAGCGCTTCTCCGAGGCCGCGACGATGGCGTACCGACGCAGTCGGGGTCTGGACACCGCCATCGTGCGCATCTTCAACACCTACGGCCCCCGGATGCGGCCGGACGACGGGCGGGCCATCCCGACCTTCATCTCCCAGGCGCTGCGCGGTGAGCCGATCACCGTGCACGGCACCGGCAACCAGACCCGCTCGATCTGCTACGTGGCGGACCTGGTCCGGGGCATCCTGCTGTTGCTCGACTCGACCGAGAGCGGGCCGGTGAACTGTGGCACCGAGCACGAGGTGAGCATGCGGGAACTGGCCGAGACGATCGTGTCACTCTGCGACAGCAGCTCCGAGGTGACGTACGTCACGCGCAGTGCGGACGACCCGGAGATGCGCCGACCCGATCTCAGCCTCGCCCGCGAGGTGCTCGGCTACGAGCCGACGGTGACGCCGGAGGTCGGCCTGCGACGCACCATCGACCACTTCCGGGAGCGGCTGGCCTAGCCGGTCCGACCCGACGCGAGGCGACAGGTCCGACACGGCGCGGGGTTCGACTCAGGGCAACAGTGGCCGGGGCTGCGTACCCTGAGTTACATGTCAGCGACCAGCCCCGATGCCCACCGGCTCCCTCACCTGCACCGCAGCGCCGGGCGCGCGGCGGTGCCGGGCCCCGGTCGCGGCGGGCGTGCCGCCCGACCGGCCGACACCGCCCAGTGGCAGCCCGGCTACGACGAGGAGCCGGTACCGGCCGGCGGCCCGGGCGGCCCGCGTGGGCCGCTGGGGCCGGGCGGACCGGGCAGTGTTCCGCCCCGCAGGCGGGGACCGCACTGGCGGCGCATCGCCCTGGTGGCCGGCGTCATCGTGTTGGCGCTGGCGTTGATCGGTGGCGGCGGGGCCTGGTTCTACGCCCGCAGCCTCGACAAGAACCTGGCCCGGACCGACCCCTTCTCGGAGATCACCGGCGGTCGGCCGGCGAAGTCGGTGGACGGCGCGCTGAACATCCTCATGGTGGGCACCGACTCGCGGGATCCGGACGCGCCGATGGACCGGCCCGGTGAGTGGCGGGCCGACACGATCATCGTCATGCACATCCCCGCCGACCACCAGAAGGCGTACCTGGTCTCCATTCCCCGCGACCTGTACGTGCCGATCCCGGAGAGCGCCGGCGCGGACTGCGCCTCCGGCCAGCGCCGCAAGATCAACGCCGCCTTCGCCTTCGGCGGGCTGCCGCTCGCGGTACGCACGGTCGAGTGCTTCACCGACGTGCACATCGATCACGTGATGGCGATCGACTTCGGCGGTTTCAAGCAGGTCACCGACGCTCTCGGCGGCGTGGATCTGGAGGTGGAACGGACGATCACCTCGATCCACAAGCCGTACCGGAAGTTCACCAAGGGCACCAACCACATGAACGGGACCGAGGCGCTGGACTGGATCCGTCAGCGCAAGCAGTTCCCCGACGGCGACTTCGCCCGGATGCGCCACCAGCAGGAGTTCCTGCGTGCCCTGATGGACAAAGCGGCGAGCACCGGCACGTTGACCAACCCGAAGAAGCTCAACGCCTTCCTCCGGTCGGTCACCGACGCGGTCACCGTCGACCAGGAGTTCTCGCTCACCGACATGGCGGTGCAGTTCCGCAACCTACGGGGCGAGAACCTCACCTTCGTCACCAGCCCGCACCTGGGCAGCCAGACCATCAACGGCGAGTCGGTGGTGGTCTCCGACCGGGAGAAGGCCCTGGCCATGTACCGCGCGATGTCCGCCGACACGATGGCCGAGTGGATGTCGGCCAACAAGCCGTCGACCAGCGGCAATGGCTGACGGAGTCAGCTGAACCCTTCCTGTGAGCCAACGGCTGATCGGATGTTTGATCCTGACCGTTCGGCCATTTCGCCAGGATGACGCGGCGGAGAACAGTAACTGGCCGTCATGAGAACTCGCTTCGGCGGGATTGCGTACGTAAAGTGGCTCCGCCCCCTTTTGCTACACAAGAGCTGGAGCGCGCATGCCGGTTCACAGTTCCGCCTTGCTCGAACCACCTCATGCGGCCGCCACCCCACCGCCGCCTTCCGGGGGCAGGAAGCGATCCGGTAAGGCCGGGAAAGGGCGTCCGCGGCGCAAGGATCCGCTCTGGGCCCGACTCACCGTGGTGGCCGGAGCCGTACTGATGATGACCAGCGGTGTCGCCATCGTCGGCAGCAAGGCGGTGATCAGCCAGGCCACCGGCAGCATCACCCAGCGCAACCTGCTCGGCGACGCGGGCAAGACGTTGGCCGAGGGCGGGTCCGACCTCAAGGGCCCGATCGACATGCTGCTGCTGGGCGTGGACGCCCGGGAACGTTGGGCCGCCGACGACGTCCGGGCGGACAGCATCATCGTGCTGCACATCCCGGCCACCCACGACCAGGCGTACCTGATCTCCATTCCCCGGGACACCGAGGCGCAGATCCCGGCGTGGCCGAAGGGCAACTACGCCGGCGGGGTCGACAAGATCAACGCTGCGTTCCAGGTCGGCGCCCGCAACGGCGGCGGCTGGGAGGGTGGCGCCCAGGTGATGGCTCAGACGATCAAGAACATGACCGGGGTCAGCTTCGACGGCGCAGCCATCATCAACTTCGGCGGCTTCAAGAACGTCATCGACGCCCTCGGCTCGGTGCGGATCTGCCCGAAGCAGGACGTCAAGTCGGCCCACATGTCGTACGTCGACGGCAAACCGATGTGGAACGCGGACGCCAAGAAGACCGGCAAACCGCGTACCCCGGTGGTGCACAAAAAGGGCTGCCAGGAGATGGAGGGCTGGGCCGCGCTGGACTTCTCCCGGCAGCGCTACGGTCTGGCGAACAGCGACTACGACCGCCAGCAGAACCAGCAGCAGCTGATCAAGGCGATGGCGAAGAAGGCCAGCCAGAACGGCACGCTGACCAACCCGGTCAAGCTGAACGAGTTGATCAAGGCGGCCGGCAAGGCGTTCATCCTCGACACCGGCGGCGTCTCGGTGGAGGACTTCGTCTTCACCATGCGCGGCGTCACCGGCAACGAGCTGATCATGCTCAAGACCAACGGCGGCACCTACAACGCCAAGGGCAACGGCAACGAGGCGCTCGACGAGCAGACCCTGGACATGTTCCGGGCGGTCCGGCAGGACAAGCTCGCCGAGTTCGTCTTCTACAACCCCGAGGTGATCTCCAACCGGAAGTGACCGGCGGGGGCGCGGATCTCCGCAAACCCCCGTCACGCTGCGTAAGCCTCTCCTAGCCTGACATGAGAAGTGTTCAGGTCGGGTCAGCGGGAGGGACGTCACGGCCAGTCGGGCGCGCGACGGCGGGACGCGGCCGCCGGGAAAGGGTTCCCGGCATCCGCGCTGGGCCCGCGTGCTGCTCGGAGCCGGGCTGGTGGTGGTGCTGCTGGCGGCGGTCGCCGTGGTCGGCCTGCGGGTGCTCGCCGACCGGTACGAACGCACCATCACCCACGAGCAGCTGCTCGATCCGTCCGCCCGCACCGACCGTACCGACCTGGACGGGCCGCTCAACTACCTGCTCGTCGGCTCGGACCGGCGTCCCGGCGACACCGGTCCGGAGCAACGCACCGACACCATCCTCATCGTGCACGTCCCCGCCGGGCTGCGTGAGGGCTACCTCGTCTCCGTACCCCGGGACCTGCTGGTCAGCATCCCGGCCGCGGCCGGCTGGCCGGGCGGCGAAGACAAGATCAACACCGCTTACGAGTACGGCGGAGGCGGCCAGTCCGGTGCCCAGTTGCTCTCCACCACGCTGACCCGGCTCACCGGGATCCGCTTCGACGGTGCCGCCCTTGTCGACTTCGCCGGACTACGCAGCGTCATCGACCTGCTCGACGGCGTCGAGATGTGCGTACGGACCGAGGTGCGCTCGATCCACACCAACCGGGTCTTCCAGCCCGGCTGTCAGCGGATGGACGGCGCTGCGGCGCTGGACTACGTACGCCAGCGCTACGACCTGCCCGGCGGCGACTACGACCGGCAGACCCACCAGCAGCAGCTGCTGGGGGCGATGCTCGAACGTGCGGGCGAGACCCGGGTACGCACCAACCCCGTCCAGATGCACCAGCTCATCAAGGCGGTCGGCGAGTCGTTGACCGTGGACACCAACGGCGTACCGGTGGAGGATCTGCTGCTCGCCCTGCGCGGACTCTCCACCGACGGACTGCGCGGTGTGCAGGTGCCGTCGTACCCGCAGACCATCGACCAGGTCTCCTACGTCCTGCTCGACAACGGCGGTGAAGGACTGTTCGACGCGGTTCGCGGCACCCGGATGCCGCAGTGGGCAGGTGCGCATCCGCGCTGGGTGACCCAGCTCTGACGGAGCCTTGGGTGGCGTAGATCCTCGCCGGGCCCGCCGAGGATCTACCCTTGGTACCCGTGTTCGGATCCCAGATACCCACCGTGACCGTTTCCGAGATCACCGACGACACGTACCTGCTCGACGTCCGGGAGGACGACGAATGGGCCGCCGGTCACGCGCCGGAGGCCCACCACCTGCCGATGATGGAATTGCCGGCCCGGATCGCCGAGGTGCCGACCGACCGCGACGTGGCTGTCATCTGCCGCTCGGGCGGGCGCTCCGCCCAGGTCGTGGCGTACCTGATGCGCAACGGGTGGGACCAGGTCCGCAACGTCGCGGGCGGGATGGGCGACTGGGCGAGCGCCGGACGGCCGGTGGTCGCCGACAACGGGCAGCCGGGCCGGGTCCTGTAGGGCGCAATGGGCGCACCCCTCGTATTCGCGCACCGTGGCGCCTCGCACGACCTGCCCGAACACACCCTCGCGGCCTATCTGCGGGCGCTCGACGAGGGTGCCGACGGGCTGGAGTGCGACGTACGGCTGACCCGCGACGGGCACCTGGTCTGCGTACACGACCGCCGGTTGGAGCGGACCAGCAACGGCCGGGGGCCGGTCAGCACCCGTACCCTCGCCGAGTTGGAGAGCCTGGACTTCGGTTCCTGGCACCCGGGCTGCGTACCGCCCGACGGTGACGAGGTGCTCGACGAGTCGCACACCCGGCTGCTCACCCTCGAACGGCTGCTGGAGGCGGTCCTCGCCGCCGGTCGCCCGGTACGGCTGCTGGTGGAGACCAAGCACCCGTCCCGCCACGGCGGGGACGTGGAGCGCCGACTGGTCGCCCTGCTGCGTCGCCACGGGCTGGCCGAACCGCGCCCGGACGCCCCGGTACAGGTCACCGTGATGTCGTTCTCCCCGCTGGCCGTACGCCGGATCCGGGCTCTTGCTCCCGCGCTGCCGACGGTGCTGCTGCTGGAGGTGCTGCCGCGCTGGCTGCGCCTCGGTCGCCTGCCGTTCGGTGCCGGCATCGCCGGTCCGGGCATCGGGCTGGTGCGGGCCCGACCGATGCTGGTGCCCGCCCTGCGGGCAGCCGGCAACCAGGTCTACGTCTGGACGGTGAACGAGCCGAACGACCTCGATCTGGTGCTGGCCGCCGGGGTCGACGGCGTGATCACCGACCGTCCGGCGCACACGCTTGCCCGATTGGCCCGGTAACCCACTCGGGGGTGCCCAGATACACGAATTGCGGTGCACACTCTGGGTCATGCCGGACCGCACCGACTACTCGGCCCTCATAGCCGGGCACACCGTCATCATCGAGATGATCAATTCCGGTGACGCGGGCCTGCCGGTCCTGAACCGACTGCTCCGGATGGCCCAGCCGGCCCTCGGTGCGGCAGGCATGGCGTTCGTGGAGTTCGCGCCGAGCGGTGGGCGGGTGATCGCCGCCACCGGCGCCGCCGAGTGGATCGTCGGTCGGCCGGTGCCGGCCAACGACCCGGCCACCACCTGCCTGCTCTCCGGGCCGCGCGTGCGGTGCGTACGGACCGACCAGCTGACCAACCAACTCGCCGTCGAACTGGCCGGCCGTGGCCTGCTGCGCATGGTCGTGTCCCGGGCGGAACTCGGCGGGCACACCGTCGGCAGTCTGCACGCTCTCTACCCCGCCGACGCCGAGGAACCCAGCACCGAGGAACGGGGAGTGGTCGCCTACCTCGGCACCTGCATCGCGCACATGTACGGCGACCACAGCCGCCTGCCGGTGCAGGGTGACGATCCGACGGTCGGGACCCGCGCCGACGGGCCGGACCTGCGGGACGCCCTCGACCAGCAACGCCACGACCGTGAACGGGACCTCTTCGTCGCCGTCACCAGCCACGAGCTGCGTACCCCGGTGACCGTCATCAAGGGGTACGCGGACACCCTCAACGACCACTGGGAGTCGCTCGGCGAGGCCGACCGGCGGCAGGCCGCCCGGGTCATCGGGCAACGGGCGAACGAACTGGCCCGGCTGCTCGACCGACTGCTCTCCTCCGCCGCCGAGGTGTGGCCGGGCGACGGTCCCCCGGCCCCGTTCGACTTCGCCGAGACGCTCCGGGTCGCCGTCGCCAACCTGCCGGCCGACCTGCGCCGCCGCGCCACGCTCCAGGTGCCGGCCGACCTGCCCCGAGCGGTCGGGCACCGGCAGAGTCTCGCCACCGTGCTCACCGAACTGGTCACCAACGCAGGAAAGTACTCCCCACCCGGCTCGCCCATCGAGATCAGCGCAGCGGCCGACGGCCGGACGGTCAGCCTCCAGGTCAGTGACCGCGGCATCGGCATCCACCCGGATCACGTCGAACGCGCCTTCGAACGGTTCTGGCAGGGCGACTCCGGCGACCGGCGGCGCTATCCCGGCACCGGTCTGGGCCTCTATCTCGTCCGTCGGATCGTTGAACAGCAGAATGGATGGGTATTCCTTCGGCCGAGGACCGGCGGAGGTACGGTCGCAGAGATGCGACTGCCCTCCAGGTGACCGGTGGGAGCACGGGGGCGGAAGAGGGGCAGAGGTGTCGACCACAGCTGTCGAACGAGCGTGGTGCGTGGTGGTGCCGCACCACGCCACCGGGGCGCGGGTCGCCCGACACCGGCTGGCCACCGAGTTGGCCGAGGCGGTGACTCCGGCGATCCTCGCCGACCTGGTGGCGGTCCTGGCCGAGTTGGTGGGCAACGCCGTCCGGCACGCCGACCCGCTGCCCGGTGGGGTGGTCCGGGTGTCCTGGCGGCTGCGCGCCACGTCCGGGGGCACCCAGGTCCGGCTCCAGGTCACCGACGGCGGGGCCACCTGCGGTCCGCAGATCCGGCCCGCCGACCTGGGCGCGGCCGACGGCCGTGGCCTGCACATCGTCTCCGGGCTGGCCAGCCGGTGGGGCGTGGAACGCGACGGTCTCGGGCAGAGCGTCTGGGCCGACTTCGATCCCGTGCCGCAACGTCCGGGCCTGGTGACCGCCGGCTGAACGGCCCGCCAAGGTGGCAGGGGTGGGTCCGGCCCACGCGGTGCCGCCGGGGCCTCTAGGCTGTGTCGCCGTGAGCAAGCGTCGAAAGAACCAGCGGGCGGCCACTGCGAGCACGAAGCGGGAGCGGGTACGCGACGTCTTCGTGCCCCGCCCCTTCGAAGGGCTGGCCGACGAGCCGGAGTGGATCGCCCTGCGCGAGCTGGTGCCCGCCGCCTCCGCTCCGCTGCGGCTCACCCCGGCGCTGACCGAGGAGTACGGCGACCGCCCGATCACGCTGGCCACGGTGTTGCCGATGGCCGCACCGGCGATGAGCCGGCAGGACGGGCGCGTCTTCATCGGGCTCCAGCGGCACCAGCAGTCCGGTGACGTGTCGCGGGATCTGGCCGAGTCGCTGCTCTGCGCGCTGCGGACGGAACCGGGCGCGCCGGTCGCCGTGCCGCCGCTGCCCGGTCCCGGGCCCCGACTTCAGGACATCCTGGCCGACGGCCCGCTGGAGATCACCCTGCACGAGGGGTTCGAGTTCTGGCTGGTTCCGGAGGCCGTCGACGACCCGACCGTGCAGGCGTCGCTGGAGCGGGCCAACGCGGCGATCTACCCGACCGTACGGTTGGCTGCCGCACCTGCCGCGTACTGGTGCCGGGTGCCGGAGAAGGCGCACGTGCGCTGGGTGCTGCCCGAGGACGAGGAGGCCGCCCTGGACGCCCTGGCGCGGCTGAGCGCGGCCGGCTCGCTGCCCCTCGGTGAGTCGACCAAGTTCGCGGGCATGTTCCGTGCGCACGGGCGACTGGTGCCGGTCTGGGATCTGCCCGAGGACGTGCCGGCGGGCGACTGGGAGGAGCCGGTCGCCGAGTTCGCCAAGCGGTACGCCGAGGCGCTCGCCGAGACCGGCCCGATCGACGCGGCGGCCCGCCGGTCCCGGCAGGGTCTGCTCGGCCGCCAGCTCACCCTGCGCTGAGGGTCGCCCTTCTCACCCCCGCAGCAGGGGGCAGGACATGCAGCGGGGGCCGCCTCGGCCGGATCCCAGCTCAGATCCGGCGATCGGGATGATCTCGATGCCGGCCCGTTCCAGCTGCGCGTTGGTCTCGATGTTGCGTTCGTAGCCGACACAGAGTCGGGGTGCCAACGCCAGCGTGTTGTTGCCGTCGTCCCACTGTTCCCGCTCGGCGGTGACCGGGTCGAGGCCGGTGTCGATGACCCGGAGCTGATCCAGGTCCATCGCGTCGGCCGCCGCCCGCAGGAACGGCGCCGGCCCGTCGACCCGCGGGTCGTCGCCGTCGGCGCCGGCGATCACGGTGTACGCCGACAGCGAGGTGGCGATGTTCGGGTACATCAGCACCGCGTCGACGTCGACCATCGTGCAGATGGTGTCGAGGTGCATGGTCGCCCGTTCCTGGGCGATCGGCACGACGAGGATGGTGTGGGCCAGTTCGGCGGCGAAGACCCGACGGGCCAGTCGCTCGGCACCGGCCGGAGTGGTCCGCTCGCCCACCCCGACGGCCAGCACCCCGGGCGCCAGCAGCAGGACGTCGCCGCCCTCCAGGTGCTCCAACTCGGGCCGGTAGACGAACTCGGTGTTGGCGAACCGCGGATGGTGGCGGTAGATCGCGTCCGTCAGGGTGGTCTCCCGGCGGCGGGCCGGCATGGCCAGGCTGGTCACGCCCACGCGGTCCCGGATCCACAACGACGAGTCCCGGGTGAACAGCAGGTTGGGCAGCGGTTCGATGACGAAGTCGTGCCGGTCCATCAGGGTGTACACCAGTCCACCCGGGCGGTCCCGGCCGATTCTCAGTTCTTCGTGGGCCAGCCCGGCCACCAGAACGCCGGCGAGGGCGGCGGGGTCGAGGTACGACAGGTGGGCGGCGACCCGGGCCCGCAGGGTGTCGCCGAGCCGGGGAGAGTCGAGCACCTGCTCGGTGAGTTCGTGCCGGGCGTCGGCCACCGCCAACGTCTCGGTGAGCAGGTCGGTCAGGTAGAGCACCTCGACGTCGCGGGCGCGCAGCGCGTCGGCGAACCCGTCGTGCTCCTCCTGTGCCCGTCCCACCCAGGGGATCGCGTCGAACAGGAGGGAGTCGTTGTTGCGTGGGGTGAGTCGGGCGAGTTCCGGCCCCGGTCGGTGCAACAGCACGCTGCCGAGCCGACCGACCTCACTGTCCACGTAGTGGCTCACTCTCGCAGCGTAGGACAGGGTTTGGCGGCATCTGGGAAAACAGCTGTGGATGAATACGGCATTCATCCGCAGTCATTCCGGCGCTCCGGCTTGCCGACCACCCGGACCAGCAACGTAGTGTAGTGGGAACGTAACTTCGAGGGACCTTTTGCCGGAGGTCGCGATGACTGTCTTCCCCGCTCGTCGAGCCGTACCCTCGCCCCGGGCACTGCCGCCCGTGGCGGTACCGCACCCCCGGACGGAGGCGGCAGGGGTGGCCGCTCGTCCGTCCCCGTTGGAGTGGGCCCGGCGTCGCCGGGCCGAGCGTGGCGCGCGGCGGCTGGAGGCAGCCGGTGCCCGCGCGTTGGGCCAACTGGGCCACCTCGGGCCGGCGTGGCACGTTGTCGACTGGCCCCGGGTGGATCCCGCCGACGTGCTGCTCGACGAGAGCGACGACAACCGTGCCGGGTTCCTCGCCATCGGTCCCAGCGGCCTTTTCGCGGTCACCATCGCCGACCACGGTCGGGCTCGCGTGCTGGTCGCCGGTGACGTGGTGCAGATCAACGGCAAGCGTCCGCCGTACGTGACGGAGGCCCGGCGGGACGCCCGGCGAGCCAGCAAGGCGCTCACCTCGGCTGTCGGCCATCCGATTCCGGTCACGCCGGTGCTGACCTTCGTCGGCTCCGGCGTGATCAGCGTCTACGGCCTGCCGAAGGACTGCCTGATGGCCACGCACCGGGAACTCGACCGGTTGCTCGTCGCAGGCGGCAACCGGATCAGTCCGGCCACGGCGGAGAAGCTCTCCCGGGTGGCCCAGCATCCCAGCACCTGGACCACCGGTGGACACCAGCCGGCGGCGGACTACCGGTGGTACGAGGACGGCCGAACGGCCGCTGACAAGGCGGCCACCCACCGGTAACGTCTGCGACGACGCCACGCGGCCGGGCTGTCCCGGCTCGGTACTCGTCCCGGCCGGCTCCGCTGCCGACCGGGACACCGATCCCACCGACGACCCGATGCGCGACGCGCGGTCGGCGGTCGCCGCGATGACCGGCTAGCGTGGACGTACCGTTGGTGTACATAGGAGGCGCGGTGGCCCACGTCGAACTCTCGCTCTCGGAAGTGTTCGCGCCCACGACGGGGACACCGACAGAGCAGGAGTGCGACAACATCGGTCGCTGGTCGGCGACGGTGTCCAGCGCGGACGAGCCCTGCCTGCTGATCGACGACCAGACGCGGGTGGTGGCCGTCTCCGCCGCCGGCTGTGAGCTGCTCTGTCTGGGTACGCCGGAGGATCTGATCGGCCTGCCGCTGCTCGACGGCGGGTTGCGCCTGCTGGATTTCACCGCCAACCGGGGCGAGCTGACCGAGCCGGAGATCGACAAGATCCCGCCACTGCTCGCGCTCACCTCGGGCCGCCTGGCCCGAGGTCTGTTACGCATCGAGTCGGCCATCGTCGGTGGTCCCGACGCGACAGTCGACGCGGTCTCCACCCCGGTGCTCGCCGGTGGCGCCGTCGCCGGCTCGCTGACCTTCTTCTCCGAGGTCTGAGCACCGGTCACCGGCGCAGGCTCGCGGGCCGCTGTCGGTGCGGTCTTCCACCACGGCAACGGATCCTCCTACCATGGGCCCCACCCCATGCACGCCCCCGCATTCCCCGAGGATCGCTCCCGTGCCGCCCAGTCCCCTCCGTCGCGCCGCTGCCGGCCGTCTCCCGGCCCGCCCCGACTCGCGCCCGCGCATCGGCGTGGCTGCCGGTGTCCTGGCGCTGACCGGGCTGCTGCTGTCCGGCTGTGGCGAGCCTCCCGAGGTGCGCGATGGCGGCACATCCGGATTGCCGACCGCCACGGCGACTCCCAGTCCCCCCGCGCCCGGCACACCCCCGCCCTCCGTCGCCGTACCGCCCGTCGCCGGCACGGCCGTTCCGACTACGGACCCCGGCCTGGTCGCCGCGGCCTGCCGGGGCGAACCGTCGGGTCAGGGCGTCGTCAATCTGGTCCGGGGGCGTTCCGGTCTCCTGCCCCGCAACGCCAAGGTCAAGGTCAGCGAAGGCCCGTTGTGCGCCGCGGACTGGCACTTCACCGCGCTGGACGTGACCGGCTACGAGCCGCTGCACGTGGTCACCCGCCGGCAGGCGGGCGCGCTACGGCTGGTCACCGCCGGCACCGACGTGTGCTCGGTCGAGGTACGGGTCACCGCGCCGCCCGGCGTCCGTAGGCTGGCCTGCGGCGACGACGCCCCGGTCACCGTGCCGTTGCCGACGGGGTTCCCGACCACACCGACGCCGTTGCCGACGACGCCCGCTGCGACGCCTTCGACCACCTCGCCCACCCCGGGTGCGTAGGCTGGACGCCATGCCGGGAACACCGCCGACCCGCTTCGCCTTCCTCGGCCCCGAGGGGACCTTCGCGGAGCAGGCGTTGCGCACCCTGCCCGCGGCCGAGCGGGGCACCCGTACGCCGGCCCGCAGTGTCGGTGAGGCGCTGGACGCGGTACGCGCCGGTGACGCCGACGCCGCGCTGGTCCCGCTGGAGAACTCGATCGGCGGCGCCGTCGGGGTGACCCTGGACGAGTTGGCCGAGGGCGAGCCTTTGGTGATCACCCGCGAGGTGATCCTGCCGGTGGAGTTCGTCCTCGGTGCGCGTGCGGGCACCTCACTGTCGGCGGTTCGCACCGTCGCCGCCCATCCGCAGGCGTCCACGCAGTGTCGCGGCTGGCTGCGGACGTACCTGCCGGACGCGACCGTGATCGACGTACTCTCCAACGGCTCGGCGGCGGCCGGCGCGGCCACCGGCGAGTACGACGCGGCGATCTGTGCTCCGGTCGGCGCGACGCGACACCGGTTGACGGTGCTCGCTGACAAGATCGCCGATCATCCCGACGCGGTGACCCGGTTCGCCCTGGTCGCCCGGCCGGGCCCGCCGCCGCCTCCGACCGGCGACGACGTGACGACGCTTGCGGTGTACATCGCGCACGACCGGGTCGGCGCGCTGCTGTCCGTACTCATGGAGCTTGCGGTCCGGGGTGTGAACCTGAGCCGGATCGAATCCCGGCCGACCGGCAAGGCCCTCGGGGAGTACGTCTTCTTCCTCGACTGCACCGGCCACGTCGCCGACGTCCGGCTGGGCGAGGCGCTTCAGGGGCTACGGCGGGTCTGCGCCGACGTACGCTTCCTCGGCTCCTATCCGCGTCACCGGTGGAGCGGGACCGAGGGCGAGCAGCCGGTGCCCGCCCCGGCCGGTCTCTCCGACGCCGACTACGCCGACGCCGCGGCCTGGCTCGCCCGGCTCAGGGCCGGCGAGCTGAGCTGAGTCGGCTCACCGGAACAGGCCGCCGAGCGCCCCACCCTGATCCTGCTGACCACTGCCCATGATCGGCGGTTCCTCGGACGGCTGGACGACGACGAAGCCCTGTCCCGCGAAGCTCATCGTGTACGCCTCGCCGGTGGTACGGCCCAGCAGCGTGCCCAACCCGAGCTGGTCGGCTCGGTGGTAGCCGGTCTGCAAGCCGGCCGACCAGCAGACCGCCGCCTGCGGATCCACATAGGTGGGCGCGTCGACGGCGAGCACCACCGGGGTGCCGCGGGTGGTCACGGCGATCCGGCCGTGACCGGTGAAGACGCAGTTGAACAGGCCGGTCGAGGCCATGCCCGCCCCGCCGACCATCTTGATGTCGTACTGGAGGCTGGGGTCGAAGGCCAGCACGCTGGAGCCGTTGATGGACAGCGCGTCGCCCGGTTCGAGGTCGATGATGTGTACGTCCTTGGCGAAGTCGGCCAGGAAGACGTCACCCTGGCCGGTGAGCTTCATCAGCGGCACGCCTTCGCCGGTGAGCTTCTGCTTGAGGAAGTTACCCAGCCCGCCGGAGCCGAGCGCCTGGAACTGCACATGCCCCTGGTACGCGACCATCGAACCGACGCGGGCCAGCATCTCGCCGTTGAGCTCGATCTTCAGCATCTTGGAGTTCTGGAGCCGCATGCCGGGTTGTGCGGACTCCTGCTCCAGGTTCGCCGCTGAGAACAGTTCGCTGCGCATGTCTTCCTCCGTACTCGGCCGTGCCTGGTCGAGACGATAGGTCAGCTGCGCAAACCGTCAACCCCACCCGAGGTCGTGCAGGCGCTCGTCGTCGATGCCGAAGTGGTGGGCGATCTCGTGCACCACGGTCACCGCCACCTCCTCGACGACGTCGTCCTCGGTGTCACAGATCCGCAGGATCGGGTTGCGGTAGATCAGAATGCGGTCCGGCAGGACACCTGCGTAGTCCCACCCCCGGTCGGTCAACGCGTGTCCCTCGTACAGGCCGAGCAGATCCTCCCCCGGCGGAGGATCGTCCTCCACCAGAATCACCACGTTGCTCATCAGCGCCAGCAGTTCCTCCGGAACCTCGTCCAGCGCCTCCCCCACCAGTTCCTCGAACCGCTCCCGTTCCATCTCCACCGCCACGTCACCATTCTCCCCCACCCCCACCCCGCGATCTTGCACTTTTCGTCGCCGCATAACGGGACGTAAGCCTCATCTCGTCGACCGAAAGTGCAAGATCGCGGCGGTCAGAGGGGTGGGGGTCAGGAGGAGAGGTGGGTGGTGAGGGTGATTTCGGCGCCGGGGGAGAGGAGGCGGGAGATGGGGCAGTTCTGCTTGGCGGTCTCGGCCAATTCGGCGAAGCGTGCCTCGTCGATGCCGGGAACGACACCGACGGTCTCCAAAGCGATGCGGGTCACGGTGAAGCCCGCGTCGGTCTTGTCCAGGTGCACCTTCGCGGTGGTCTCCACGGAGGTCGGCGTCGTGCCGGCGTCGGCGAGGGCCTTGGAGAAGGCCATCGAGAAGCAGCCGGCGTGCGCGGCGCCGATCAGCTCCTCGGGGTTGGTGCCCTCACCCTCCTCGAAGCGGGACTTGAAGGAGTAGTTGCCCTCCAGTCCACCCTTGCCCGTGCGAATGGTGCCGGACCCTTCGGGGAGGTTGCCCTGCCAGCGTGCGGAAGCGGTACGAATAGGCATGCAGCTGACGCTAGTCGAACGCGCACCCGCCGGGCGACCGACCCCGCCAGCTGCGTCCACGTTCCCCGACGGGAGAGGTGGGCTGTGCCAGAATTCGTCACAGACCCCGCCCTGGGCACGCAGCCAAGCCACGAGCAGGCAGCAGGGCCACGAGCAGGCAGCAGGGCCACGAGCAGGCCGCCCGGCCACAAGGAGGCGCAGCGGTGACCCATGACCTCCCCATTCCCCGCCAGGAGGACCGCTCCGAGAGCACAAGCGTCCTTGAGTGGGGCACGGAGGACGAGAAGACCACCAGCACGAGTCGGTGGCGCTCGGCCCTCGGCGGCCTCGGCCACGACCACCGGGTACCGCTGCTGCTCGTCGGGCTCGGTGTCGCCGCCACCCTCGCCTCCCTGCTCGGCGAATGGGTCACCGTCACCCTGCCCACCGGCAGCGAGCGGATCGAGTTGCCGAGCAACGTGTCCGAGATCGGCGGTCTGGGCGTCGGCTACCTGGTCGGGATGCTGATGCTCGGCGTCTCGGTGGCCCTCGCGCTGCGCGGCACCGACAACGTACGCGCCAATGCCCGGGTCGCCGGCCTCGCCTTGGCCGTGGGTCTGGTCGCCGTGCTGGTGGCCACCGCCGTCGCCCTCGAAGACGGCGGCGGCCGCGCGGCGTTGGCCTACTCCACGGAAGACGGATTCGCAGTCGAGCTGGGGCGAGGACTGGTCGCGGCCTTCGCCGCCGTCCTGCTGTTCGCCATCGCCCTCGCCCGCACCACCACCAGGCCCGAGGGTGCGACAAGCGAGCCGGGTCGGCGTCAGCCCCGCCCCCACCGCCAGATCGACGACACCGACGAGGACGAGGGCGGGCGGCCGATCGACATCACCGTCACCCCCACCGTGCCCTTCGCCCGCGAGCCCTGAGCCGACTGATCGGTGCCCCACGCCGCCCCGGCAGACCACCGCACGTTGAGCGGGCCACCGGACGTTAAGCAACAGCCCTTCCGCTCGCCGCATCCGATTCGCCTGGAAGCCGTGGTTGCGACCCGTTCGACGAGGTACGGTTGCTGCCCGCCGTCACGCCGGGTCGCCACCTGACGACCGGAAACGGCTGGCTGCGACGGCGGTGGGCGAAGGAGGAGAAATGACCCGCCCGGGCCTGCCCAAGCTGATCGCCACCGACCTCGACGGGACGCTCGTGCGCAGCGACGACACCGTGTCGGCGTACACCCATGAGGTTCTGGACCGGGTGCGTGCGGCCGGGATTCCGGTGGTCGGTGCCACCGGCCGGGGCCCGCGGCTGACCGAATTGACCCGCAACGACATCCGCGCGGCGGACTTCCTGGTGATGGCCGGTGGCGGCCGGGTGGTCGACCAGAGCGACCCGGCCGGGCCGGTGGTGCTGCGCGACGAACGGCTCTCCAGCGAGGTGCTGGCTACCCTCCTGGCCGACCTGGAAGCCGCGGTCGGCCCGCTGACGGTGATGGTCGAGGCTTCCGATGAGCACGACGCCCCCCTGTGGGGCGACTACCACCCGGCCTGGCCGTATCAGGACCGGTTCGAGGTACGCACCCGCGACGAATGCCTGGCCGGAGACGTGATCAAGGCGTTCGCGCGGACCGCCGACCACCATGTCGACGAGTTGCTGGCGGCCGCCAGGGAGATCATCCCGCCGCACCTGGCCGCGCTCACCCAGGCCGGGCTCGGCTTCATCGAGATCAGCCCGTCAGGGGTGGACAAGGCGACCGGGCTGAGTGTGGTGGCGCAGAGCCTCGGCGTCGACCCGGCCGAGGTGCTGGTCTTCGGTGACATGCCGAACGACCTGCCGATGTTCGAGTGGGCCGGCTGGGCACGGGTGGCGGTGGCGAACGCCCACGCCGAGTTGCGTGCCGTGGCCGACGACGTGACCCTGCGCAACGACGACGACGGGGTGGCGGTCTACCTCGACCGGCTACTGTCCAGGTGATGGAGGCACTCCCACGCCTGGTCGCCAGCGACATCGACGGCACGCTGCTGCGCGACGACGCGACGCTCAGCGCCCACACCGCCGAGGTGCTGGCCCGGATCTCCGCCCGGGGCACGCCCGTCGTGCTGGTCACCGGCCGACCGATCCGCTGGCTGAAACTGGTGTACGACCAACTGGCCGAGCCGGTGCCCGCAGTCTGCGCCAACGGTGCGGTGGTCTACGACCCGGTGAACGACGAGGTGCTGCGCGCCGATCCGCTGGCCCCCGATCTGCTCGCCGAGGTGGCCCGCCGGCTGCGCGCCGAGGTGCCCGGGGTGAGCTTCGCGGTCGAGATCGCCGACAGCCGGCAGATGCGGCACGAGGCGCACTACCCGATGCGCTGGGACGCCGACGACACGGCGATCCGGGTCGTGGCGACTCCGGACGAGCTGCACTCGCTGCCGGCGGTGAAGCTGCTGGTGCGGGCCGAGGAGCAGCAGGATCCCGACCGGTTCACCGAGTTGGTCGCCGCCGCGCTCGCCGGACTGGCCGAGGCCACCCACTCCTCGCGGTCCGGGCTGGTGGAGATCTCGGCGGCCGGGGTGACCAAGGCGGCCGGCCTCGCGTGGTACTGCCACCGGCTCGGCATCGAGGCGGACGAGGTGCTGGCCTTCGGCGACATGCCCAACGACGTACCGCTGCTGACCTGGGCTGGCCGGGCGGTGGCGGTGGCCAACGCGCACCCCGCCGTACGGGAGATCGCCGACGAGGTCACCGCGGCGAACTCGGTCGACGGGGTGGCGGCGTACCTGGAGAAGGTCTTCGGGGTGGACTGACGGCTGCGGGGCGCGGCACGCCGCACCCCGCAGCGATCGTCAGAGGTACTGGCCGGTGCTGTGGCCCTCGCCGCCCGGCACCTGGCCCAGGCCGGGCATGCCCGGCAGGGCCGCTCCGCCCGGCCCGCTCGGCAACGCCTGCCGGCCGGAGCGCATCTGCTCCAACTGCACCCGGGCGGCCATCTGCTGGGCGACCAGGGCGGCCTGGATGCCGTGGAACAGCCCTTCCAGCCAGCCGACCAGCTGGGCATGGGCGATCCGCAGCTCGCCCTCGGTCGGGGCCTGGTCCTCGGTGAACGGCAGCGAGAGTCGCTCCAACTCCTCGCGCAGCTCGGGCGCCAGCCCTTCCTTGAGCTCGACGATCGACCGCTCGTGGATCTCCCGCATCCGATGCCGGCTGGCGTCGTCCAGCGGCGCGGACTTGACCTCCTCCAGCAGCTGCTTGATCATGCTGCCGATCCGCATCACCTTCGCCGGCTGCTCGACCAGGCGAGTGGGGTCCTCACCCTGGCCGTCGTCGGTCTGCACGGTGCCGACGGGTCGGCCGTCCGGGCCGACCACCACCACGGTGCCCGAGTGCCCGGTGCCGTCCCGGCCAGGCTCGTCGTTCTGTCCAGCGGTACGCGCTTCGGTCATGGCATCCATCTTGACTCAGCCATCCCCGTCGTCGCCTGCCGGCCCGGCCGAGAAGGTGCGATGGACCCGTCCGGTCGGCCGCCGACCAGCCGCGCTACCGTCGGCCGATGTCGCCCGATCCCCGCGCCGTGCTCAGCCGACCCGCGCCCGAGCCGGACCTCACCGTCGCCTACGGCGAGCATCCCGACCAGGTCGCCGATCTGCGCCGCCCGCCCGGCGCGGCCGTGCCCCGCCCACTGGTGATCGTGGTGCACGGCGGTTTCTGGCGCGTGGAGTACGACCGGCGGCACACCGACTCGCTGGCCGTCGGGCTGGCCCGGCTCGGCTTTCCGGTGGCACAACTGGAGTACCGCCGGACCGGGCAACCCGGTGGTGGCTGGCCCGGCACGCTGACCGACGTCCGCTCCGGGGTGTCCGCACTGCCGGGGCTGGCCGCCGCTGCGCTGCCCGGTCAGGTCGCGCCGGTGCCGCCGATCCTGGTCGGCCACTCGGCCGGCGGTCATCTCGCGCTGCACACCGCGACGCACTCACCGCAGGACGTCGGCGGGGTGCTCGCGCTCGCCCCGGTCGTCGACCTGGCCGAGGCGTACCGGCTGGATCTGGACGCCGGCGCGGTGGCGGCGTTGTTGGGTGGTGGGCCGGCCGATGTGCCCGATCGCTACGAGGTCGCTGACCCGCGAATCACCCCGCCTCCCTCAACACGGACGGTAGTGATTCATGGCACCCTGGATCAGCACGTTCCGGTCGACATGAGCAGGGCGTACGTGCAAGCCGCACAGGCGCTAGGTGCGGATATGCACCTTGTCGAGCTGCCCGACTGCGAACATTTCGGGCTCATCGACCCGGAGTCTCCGGCCTGGCCGCAGGTTACCGCCGCGTTCCGTTCTCTTGTTGAAGATCATTAACCATTGACGCAGCGTCGCTAAGCAGGTAGAACGCCGGAGGGGCGGGAGGCCCCGGCAGTACATCCGAAGGGAACCCGGTGTCGCAGATGAACCGTAGGCGGACACTCCAGATGCTGGCCGCGCTCGGCGCGGGCGGCCTCGCCGCCGGATGTGCCTCGGACGCCGAGGAGCCCGCGAAGCCGAAGAGTCCGGTCAAGGTCGGGCTCGTCGCACCGCAGTCCGGAGTCGGCAAGGCCGTCGGTGACGAGTTGCGTAACGGCTTCCAGCTCTATCTGGATCTCAACGAGGGCCGGCTCGGCGGCCATCCGGTAAACCTGCTCGTCGCCGACGAGGGTGACACCGTCAAGTCCGGTCAGGCCGCCGTCGACGGACTGCTCAAACAGGGCGTGCTCGCACTGACCGGAGTCGCCTCCTCGGCGGTCATGTTCGGCATCCGGGACACCATCGAGCAGGCCCGGGTGCCGCTGATCGGTTCCAACGCCTCGCCCTCCAGCCTCCAGAGCGTCGTCTACATCTGGCGCACCTCGTACGTGCTCGACGAGGCGGGCCGGGCGCTCGGCCGCTACCTGCGGGACGCGTTGGGCCCCGACGACCGGATGGCGATCGTCATGCCGGAGTCGGCCGTCGGCGGCGACGACGTGCTGCTCGGCTTCCGCCAGGAGTTCGGCGAATCCGACCCGCGCATCGCGGATCAGGTCATCTTCACCACCAACAACGCGAACCCGGGTAAGGGTGCCTTCGTCCGGGACATCGACCGCGCGTTGAGCCGCAACCCGTCGGCCGTCTTCTGCTTCTACTCCGGCCCGGCGGCGGCGGAGTTCATCATGCAGCTCCGCGACGCCGGCTTCCAGGGCGGCATCTACGCTCCCGGGTTCCTCACCGAGGGCACCGTGCTGGAGAGCGTCAGACCGGCCAACGACGCCCTGGGCATCCGCACCGCGTTGAACTACTCCGCCGACCTGAACAACGCCGCCAACCGTCGGTTCGCCTCGGCGTACCGCAAGAAGCACAGCGCCTCGCCGACCACCTACGCGATGGCCTCGTACGACGCGGCGAAGGTGCTCGACCAGGCGATCCGCCTGGCCGGCGAGGACCCCACCCCGCAGACGGTCAACCTGGCGCTGGGCCGCATCGGTCAGATCGACAGCCCGCGCGGTGCCTGGCAGTTCAACCAGCCACGTACCCCGCAGCAGAAGTGGTACCTGCGGGAGGTTCAGCACGACGGCCAGGTGTTGTCGAACGTGATGGTCAGCGAGCTGGCCACGCTGGGCTGACCACCCTGAGCTGACCACGCTGGGCTGGCCACCCCGGTTCATCGCCGCGACGAGCAGGGTCGGCGACCCTGCTCGTCGTCCGCTCAGTGCCGCAAC
Source organism: Verrucosispora sp. ts21 (assembly GCF_002879555.1). NCBI lineage: Bacteria > Bacillati > Actinomycetota > Actinomycetes > Micromonosporales > Micromonosporaceae > Micromonospora > Verrucosispora sp. ts21. The sequence goes on from NZ_PNOZ01000007.1 coordinate 113,679, forward strand.
TCGGCGATGCAGCACTTCACGCTGCCGCCGCCCTTCTTCAGCTCGGCCAACTCCACCGGCACCGGTGTGTAGCCGGCCGCCTTGAGTCGCCCGGCCAGCCGGGTCGCCTCGCTGTTGAGCACCACGTTCGCGCCGTCGCTGACCAGGTTGAGTCCGAAGGCGAGGACGTCCTCCGCCTCCGCCAGCACCGCGTCCGGGAAGAGTTGGGCGAGCACCTTCTGGCCGGCCGTGGAGAAGGCGCCCGGGTAGTAGACGATGTTGCCGTCGTCGATCGAGGCGAGAGCCACGTCCAGGTGGTAGAAGCGCGGGTCGACCAGCCGCAGCGAGATCACCGGGCGGCCCAGCGCCTCCTGCGCCTCGGCGTGCGCGGCCAGTTCGGTACGGAATCCGTACCCGGCGAGGATCAGCCCACCGTGCGCCTCCGGCAGGTACGCGAAGTCGCCCTCGCCCTCGTTCGTCTCGTTGGGCGCAATGAACCGCCAGCCCTGCGCCTCGTAGAACGCCCGGTGTGCCGCCGCCTCGGCGGTGCGCTGGTGGTGCTTGAACCGGGCACCGTAGACCGTCCCGTCGACGCTGAACGCGCCGTTGGCGGCGTAGACCATGTCGGGCAGTCCGGGCTCGGGAGCCAGCAGGTGCACCTCGTGCCCCAGACCGACAAGGGTCTCCCGCAGGCGGTCCCACTGCTTGACGGCCAACTCCGGGTCTACCGGCATGGTCACGTCCATCCACGGGTTGATCGCGTACTCGACCGCGAAATGCTCCGGTGAGCACATGAGGTATGTCCGCTTTCGCGGCACTCGCTGCTGGTCCACGATCACTAAGAGTAGGTAGGCTCAGACTTTCGTAACAGCCACGACCATTGCTTCTCAGGAGCGGAACGTTGCAGATCGACGCGGTTGACCAGCGAATCATTGCATTGCTCGTCGCTGATGCCCGTGCCTCGTACGCGGATATCGGCACCCGGGTCTCACTCTCCGCTCCAGCCGTCAAGCGACGGGTGGACCGACTGCGTGCCGCCGGGGTCATCCGGGGATTCACCGCCATCGTCGACCCGGCGTCGGTCGGCTGGACCACCGAGGCGTTCGTCGAGCTGTTCTGCGCCGGCCGCACCACCCCGGCACAGATCGGCGCCGCGGTGCGCCGCCATCCCGAGGTGGTCGGGGCGTACACGGTCTCCGGGGAGGCCGACGCGCTCGTGCACCTGCGGGCCGCCGACATCGCCCACCTTGAACAGGCGTTGGAGCGGTTGCGGGCGGAGGGTTTCGTGACCTCCAGCCGCAGCACCATCGTGCTCTCCCGGCTTGTCGAGTCCCCCGGCGTCGGCCCGTCGATCAGCTGACCGTCGGTCAGGATCTCGCGGCCGGTGCGGAACCGGACGACGACCGGCGGCGTCGAAGCGGACATGATGCGGGCAGGCAGAGTCGTCGCGGTCGGTAGCACCCTTGTCGCGTTGACCCTGCTCGCCGGCAGTACCGCCGGCCCGAACCCGGTCCGGCCGCCCGGGTCGGTGATGGTGCCGGTGGCCGCCCTGACCTCGTTCGACTCGTGCGTCGAGGCCCTGACCGAACTGCGCGCCGCGGCCCGCGACTCGGTGGGGCCGTACGGCTTCGAGGACGGCACGCTGTTGAGTGCCCGGACGGCCGTCGCGGCCGGGGCAGAGGGAGCTTCCGGTTACGCCGCGCCTGACCACTCGAAGACCAACAACCATGAAGCCGACGCGGACGAGCCGGACGTGGTGAAGACCGACGGCCGACGGATCGTCACGGTCACCTCCGGCGTGCTGCGGGTGATCGACCCGGCCAGCCGACGGATCACCGGCCTACTCGACCTGCCCGGCGCGCAGGAGGGCGCCTACTGGGGCTCGTACCGGCTGCTGCTGCACGGCGACCGGGCGCTGGTGCTGGCCGACGGGTCGCCGTTCGTCGCGGTGGACCGAGCCTGGCCGGAACCGCCGGTCGAATCGGCCCGCCTGTTCCTGGTCGACCTGGCCGGTGCGCCCGCGGTGCTCGGCTCGTACCGGATCGAGGGCAGCCTGCTCGACGGCCGGCTGACCGGCGACACGGCGCGGGTGGTGGTCCGCACCGCACCCCGGATCGAGTTCCCGCTCGACGCGACCGGCAGCGACCGGGCCCGAACCCGGCAGAACCGCGCGGTCATCGACCGGGCCGGGATCGAGTCCTGGCTGCCGGAGTACGAGTGGACGGCCGGCGACGAGCGGCACACCGGTCGGGTCGACTGCGATCGACTCAGCCGTCCGAAGCGGATGACCGGCACCTCGCTGCTCACCGTGCTCAGCTTCGACCTCGCCGCCGACCGGCTGGGCGCGGGCGACGCGGTCAGCGTCGCCGCCGACGCGACCACCGTCTACGGCACGGCGCGAAGCCTCTACCTCGCCGGTCAGCAGCCACAACCGGGAATGGGCCTGCTCCGCTGGCGACCCACCGTCCGCGACCAGGTCACCGAGATCTACCAGTTCGACACCAGCGAGCCGGGTCGTCCCCGCTACCTCGCCGCCGGCACCGTGCCGGGCTGGCTGATCAACCAGTACGCGCTCTCAGAATGGGACGGGCACCTGCGGGTGGCCACCACCGTCGGTGACGTCTGGGGCGAGGAACGCCGATCCGAGTCGACCGTACGGGTGCTGCGCCGCGACGGCGGTTCGCTCGTACCGGTCGGTGCGGTCGGTGGGCTCGGACGCGGCGAACGCATCTACTCCGTGCGGTATCTCGGGCCCGTCGCGTACGTGGTGACCTTCCGGCAGACCGACCCGCTCTACTCACTCGACCTGACCGACCCGACGAAGCCGCTGGTGACCGGCGAGCTGAAGATCACCGGCTATTCCGCGTACCTGCATCCGCTGCCCGACGGGCGGCTGCTCGGCGTGGGTCAGGAGGCCGACGGACAGGGCCGCACCGAGGGCGTCCAGGTGTCCCTCTTCGACGTCCGGAACCCGGCCCGGCCGACCCGACTGGATCAGTGGCACCTGCCGTCCGGCTGGTCCGCCGCCGAGCACGACCCGCACGCCTTCCTGTACTGGCCGGCCACCGGCCTGGTGGTGCTACCGGTGGACACCGGCCTACGGCTGCTGCGGGTCAGCGCCGACCGGATCAGCGAGATCGGTCAGGTCACCCACCCGACCGCCACGACGGACAGTGACCGGGCCTGGCGGCGACCGGACGTACAGCGTGCACTGGTGATCGGCGACGTGCTCTGGACCGTCTCCGAAGCGGGCCTGCGGGCCTCCGATCCGGCCACGGCCCAGAGCCTCGGCTGGATCCCGACGACCTGAATCACCCTCCCCCGAGGGGTGGGGCCCGGTATCTGGGGATCTCCGGGCCCCACCTCTTGACCTCGACGGCGCCCGACCTGACCTCGATGGCACCTCGACTTGGTCTCGACGGCATCCCGACGGCGGGCTCAGAGGTACATGCCGGTGCGGTGCTCACCCCGCCCCGGCTTGTCCCCCTCGCCGAAGAAGCGCTTGCCGCCGAACTCACCGTGCAGCCGGTCGTCCAACTCGTCGGCCAAGCCGGTCATCACCTGCACGGCGAGCATCAGGTGGGTGGGCTGGAAGTTGCGGCCGAAGACCGGGATCGACGCCCAGACGGTGTCGTCGGCACAGTAGAGCCGGCCGATCGGCATCCGGTTGGTCAACTCGGAGAGCTTGACGTAGAGCCGCTCGGTGGGCTCGACCTCGGTGAGGACCGGGGAGAAGACGTCGACCAGCGGCGGGTTGTCGCGTACCCGGACGAAGACCATCGCCGAGCCGGCACGGATGTTGATGTCGCCGTCGGAATCGACCTGGACCCGGTCGGAGTCGGACTTCAGCATTGTCGACACCACCGTCCGGACCCGCTCGGCCAACTCCAGCACCTCGGTGTCCGCGCCGGAGTCAGCGGTGTCCGCCAGCGCCTGCGCCAGATCGGTCTCGATTTCCCGGCCGGTACCGAACTCGCTGCGTGCGGTGCCCAGTGGCGCACCGGCAAGCGGCTCACCCTCCGCGTCGACGATCAGGTAGACCAGGAACGCCGGGTGCGGCGCACCGTAGATGTCGCGCAGCGTACGCGAGATCAGGGCGGCCAGCCGGCTGCTCTCGGTCACCGCGCAGTGCAGGCCGAACTGGTCACCGGAGCCCTCCAGCACCCCCGGCGGCGACCAGCCCAGCGCGACCATGTCAGCCACCGCCGACCGGTCCAGCCGGTAGCCCTGCGGCAGGGTCGCGTTGCCCACCGCCCGCGCCGTCAACGCACCGTCCTCGGTGACGTCGACGCTGACGGAGTAGACGGCGTCGTCGATACCGGAGGCCGTCGGGTCGAGGGTCAACTCCACGTGGGCCCCCGGTGGCAGGGCCGCCAGCCGGTCGGCCAGTGCCCGGGCGAACTCCCGCCACGCATGGGTCACCTTCGCCCGTAGGTCGGCCGTGCTCGGCTCATCGAGCAGAATCGACTCGTGGTGTGCCGGCGTGCCGGGCGGTGCCGAGGGGTGGTCTGCCGTCATGATCGCCTCCGTCCGTTCCGGCCACCCTACCGAGCCCGCCGTCTACAGGGATCAGCCCGGACCGTGATCGGACACCGCTCACGCGGTCAGCGGTCGCCGCCCAACTCGACCGGCCAGGTGCCGGCCAACTCGGTCAGCCGGGCAGCTGCCACGGCGGGATCCGCACCCCGGCCGACCGCCAGACCGAGCAGGTAGGCGGTGACCGGTGCACCCGGCCGGAGCACCTGATGGGCCACGTCCCGGGCCAGGTCGAGCACGGGTTGTACCGGCACGTCGGCCGGGTCGACACCCAACTCCGCGCAGGCCGCCGTGAGCCAGTCGTCCATCACCGTCATCGCGACCACTCCTCCGCCTGCCGCAGGTCCCGCTCAGTGTCGCAGTCGAACCAGGGCGCAGGGCCGTCACCGGGCCAGGTCAGCTCGCGTACGGCGAGGTCGGCGAGCAGTTCCCGCAACGCGGCTCCGGCCAGATCGCCCCGTCGAACGGTCAACCGGTCCAGGGCTGAGCGCAGCGCCGCGGGCCGCCACACCCCACAGAGCAACTGCCGCCGCCCGTCCTCGTCCACGAAACAGACCCCGTCGACAGGTCGCGCGCTGCTCGACGCGGCAGGTGGGGCGCTGCTCGGCGCGGACGGTTCGGCGCTGCTCGGCGCGGCGGGTGGGGCGTCGAGGTGACGCAGCAGTTCACCGACGGCGGACCGGGTCAGCAGCGGCAGGTCGGCCGCGAGCAGGGCGACGGCCGGCACCTCAGCGTGGAGCAGGGCCAGCCCGGCTGCGGTGGCGGCCACCGGCCCACCGCCCGGTGGCGACTCGCGGGTCAGTCGTACGCCCGCCGGGGCCGGTCCGGGCCCGACCAGGATCCGAGGCGACGCGTCGGCGACCGCCGCGAGCACCCGCTCCCGCATCGGCACACCGCCGACGGGCAGCGCCGGCTTGTCCAGTCCGCCCAGCCGGCGGGCCGCACCGCCGGCGAGCACCACCGCCGCGTACGCGCTCACCGGGCCACCGTAACGCCACGCACTTCCCAGGGCTGGTCGGGCCGGGGCGCGGCGGTCGGGGCAGGATGGTGGGGTGGGACGTGCTGCTGACCGCCGCGTGGTGCTCCGCGTGGACCTCGACGCCACCGCCGACGGGCGCACACTGACCCGTCGGCCGGACACCCTCGCCGCCGAGGAACCGCTGGAGATCCGGGTCGGTGCGGCCGGGCCGGGTCGCCGCCGCCCGCTGTCGGTCACCATGCGTACCCCCGGCGCGGACCTGGACCTGGCGCTCGGTTTCCTGTTCGCCGAAGGACTGATCCGGTCGGCGGACGACGTGTCGACCGCACAGCTGTGTGCCGGCGCGGAGACCCCGAACACCTACAACGTGGTCGACGTGGCGCTTGCACCCGGCGTGCCGGAGCCGGCTGCCGAGGCGAGCCGCCAGTTCACGACCACGAGCGCCTGCGGGGTCTGCGGCAAGGAGAGCATCGAGGCGGTGCGGACCCGGTCGATGTTCGAGGTGGCGGGCGACCCGCTCACCGTGCCGGCGGAGTTGCTGGCCGAGTTGCCGCAGCGACTGCGCGCCGGGCAGCGGGGCTTCGACCGTACCGGCGGGCTGCACGCCGCAGGGCTGTTCACCGCCGACGGTGACCTGGTGGTGCTGCGCGAGGACGTGGGCCGGCACAACGCGGTGGACAAGGTCATCGGCTGGGCGGTACGCGAACGGCGACTGCCGCTGGCCGGGCACGTCCTGCTCGTCTCCGGACGGGCCAGCTTCGAGCTGACCCAGAAGGCGTGGATGGCCGGTGTGCCGCTGCTCGCGGCGGTCTCGGCACCGAGCACCCTCGCGGTCGATCTCGCTGCCGAGGCCGGGATGACCCTTGTCGGTTTCCTGCGCGGCCGGACCATGAACGTCTACACCGGCCCGCACCGGGTGAGCGCCTGACGCGAGCATTAAGCGGCTCGCGAGCATTCAGCGGCTCGCGAGCATTCAGCGGCTCACGGGCATTCAGCGGCTCACGGGCTCAGCGGTTCGCGAGCGGCTCATGGTCGCTCAGCGGTTCGCGAGCAGCTCGAACAGCCCCAGCCGGACGGCGGCGTCCCGGGCTATCAGGAAGCCGGCGATGCCCAGGACCCAGCCGAGCATGCTCCCGGACGACCTGACGATCCACGCGTTGAGTCGGGCGAGGACCGGCTCGACCAGCCTCGGCCAGGCCAGTCGCGCACCCAGCAACACCACCGCCGGCAGCACCATGACCAGGCAGTATCCACCGAGCAGGGCGACCACCGCCGGCACGTCCAGCCCCGAGGTGCTCAACAGACCGAGGGCACCCAGATACGGCAGCATGGTCGCCACCTCGGCCAACGCGGCGAACAACGCCAACCCGACCAGCCAGCGCCCGGACGAGTCACCGGCGGTGACCCGATCCCGCCAGCGCAGCACCCGACCGGTCCCGGCGCCGCGCTTGCCGTCGTACCGGAAGCTCACCAGCAGCAGGCCGACCCCGAACACCATCTGTGCCCAGATGACCGGCCGGTTCTCCAGCGCTCCGCCCAGCACGTCGGCCAGGCCGCTGCCGCCGAAGTAGAGTGCCAGCCCCACCACGAGATAGAACCCGGCGATGGTGCCCAGGTAGGTCAGGATCCGCCGGCCGCTGACCGGGCCGGGTGCCAGCAGCAGCCACACCGGGATGAACAACGTGCCGATGCTGGTGCTGTCGATCAGGGCGAGCCCGACGAGCGAGAGCAGCAGTGCAACGCTCATGCGCCCCCCGACGCCGCCCGGAACATCCGCCGATTATCCGGCGTCGCGGTCCACCCCGCTGCCCCGGTCAGATGTGTCATCGCCGACGGGGGCGCGACTTGCGCCGCTCTCGGCGGGGTGCCACCACCGGCCCGTCGGCCGGCCACCCGTCGAGCCGGGACGGCGGCACGCCGCGACGCAGCAGGTCGTCGATCAGCAGGGCGAGTGAGTATTCCGGATGCACGGCCAGCACCCGTTCCAACGCCACCGCCGCCAGGGCGCCCTGCCCGGCCCGCCAGGCGGCGAAGGCCAGCAGCGCCCCCGGAGCCGCGATCAGATCCGGTTCGACGCGACGCAGCAACTCCGTCCAGAACGCCACGTCCTCGTCCCGGCCATCGGTGCGCTCCCAGGCGTGGTCGCGTACCGGAAGGTGGGTCAGCAGCAGGCACAGCCAGGCGACCTCGTCGTCGGTGAGCTGCGCACCACGGTCGTGCCGACGCCGGGCGGCACGGTACGCCGCCACACCCGCCGCCCGCAGTGCCCGCGCGCCGAGCAGATCCGCCGGGGGTGCCGCCGCCAGCAACCCGGTCAGCCGCTGCTCGGCCCGCTTCGCGGCGTGCCGGGCCGCTGCCCCGCCGATCGGGGCGAGCTGAGCGGCGAGCGCCGCCCGGTCGGGCAGGGCGACCTGGCCGGCGAAGACGGCCGCCGCTGGCACCGCGCTGCCCTGCGGGTCGTACGCGGTTCCCTCCGGCGGGCAGCACTCCGGTTCGGTGCAGAGGTACGACCACCACCGTCCGTCGGTGACCCGCAGCGCGTCGAGCACGGCCAGGCCGGCCTCGGTCAACGCCCCTCGAACCGCGTCGAGCGCCGGGGTCACCCGGGCGGCCGGACCGTACCCGATCACGGTTGCCGAATCGGCGTTCTGCTGAGCGGTGACCGCCGCGATGTGCCCGGCAGCTTCGTCGTGCTCGGTCTCGCCGGGCAGGTCGCCACGGGCGACGAAGACCACCCGGGAGGCCGACAACGCCACCACCACGACGCTGTCGGTCGGATGGAAGCCGAGCAGGTACGGCACCGCGGCGATGAGGTCGGCGGGCGAGCGGACGGTCAGCCGGGGAATCTCCGTCGAGTTCATGGGGCCAGCCTGCGAGCCGAGCGGTACGCGCCGCCGCCCCTGTGGACGACACGCCGGTTATCCACAGCTACTCAGCGTATTTTCCCTGGTCGGCGCAGTTTCGATCCGTCCGCCACCCCCTGCACTACGCACAGGCCCACGGTGCAGGCGTTAATAAGGGGCCCTTCCTCTACCGGAGGCGTTAATAAGGTGCCCTTCCTTCCCGCCGGAGGCGATACCTTGCGGGGCATGGATCTGGCGTATCTGCGGGCGCATCCGGAGCAGCTGCCGACCTTCCTGACCCACCAGCGGATCCGGGAGACGCCGGTCGGCGGCGGCGACATCTGCGCCGCGTCCCGGCTGACGCTCGACGACGGCCACTCGGTCTTCGCGAAGACCTGGCCGGAACGGGCGCAGCAGCCGGTGCCGGAGGGCTTCTTCGCCACCGAGGCGGCCGGGCTGCGCTGGCTGCGGGAGGCCGACACGGTCGCGGTTCCCGAGGTGCTGGTGGCGCTGCCCGACCTGCTCGCCCTGGAGTGGATCGAGCCGGGTGAGCCGAGCGTCGACGCCGCCGAACGCTTCGGCCGGGAACTGGCCGGCCTGCACCGGGCCGGGGCGTCCGCCTTCGGCGCGTCCTGGCCCGGGTTCATCGGGGCCCTGCCGGCGGACAACACCCCGCACGACGGCCCCTGGGCGGACTGGTTCGCCCGGACCAGGCTGCTGCCCTACCTGCGCCGCTCCGTCGACAACCAGGCCCTGGACGGCCGCGCCGCCGGGCTCGTCGAAGAGGTCGTCGCCCAGATCGACGAGTTCGGCGGGGAGGAGCCGCCGGCCCGCATCCACGGCGACCTGTGGCCGGGCAACCTGATCTGGGGAGCCGACGACCGGGTGTGGTTGGTCGACCCGGCCGCGCACGGTGGGCACCGTGAGACCGACCTCGCGCAGCTCGCGCTCTTCGGTGGCCCGCCGCACGGTGCCCGGATCATGGCCGCGTACGACGAGTCCTGGCCACTGGCCGACGGTTGGCGACAGCGGGTGCCACTGCACCAGTTGCACCTGATGCTTGTGCACACCGCCTTGTTCGGAGCCGCGTACCGGGATTCGGTCGTCGGGCTGGCCCGCGCCGCCCTGAGCGGGGCCGGGCGCGCTACCGTCGACGGATGAGCGTCGCGCCGCCCGGGGGCCTCCTCGTCGACCGGTACGGCCGGACCGCTCGGGACCTGAGGGTCTCCCTGACCGACAAGTGCAACCTGCGCTGCACGTACTGCATGCCCGCCGAAGGGCTGCCCTGGTTGGCCGGGCCGCAACTGCTCACCGACGACGAGGTGATCCGGCTGGTCCGGCTCGCGGTGCACCGGTTCGGCGTCGACGAGGTCCGGTTCACCGGTGGTGAGCCACTGATCCGTCCGGGTCTGACCGCCATCGTGGCGGCCGTGGCCGCCCTCGACCCGCGTCCCCGCATCTCGTTGACCACAAACGGCATCGGGTTGGCCCGGCTGGCACCGGCCCTGCACGCCGCCGGGTTGGACCGGGTGAACGTCTCGCTGGACACCCTGGATCGTGATCGCTTCCTCCGGCTGACCCGACGGGACCGCCTCGACGACGTGCTGGCGGGACTGGCCGGGGCAGCGGCCGCCGGGCTCACCCCGGTCAAGGTGAACAGCGTGCTGATGCGCGGCGTCAACGACGACGAGGCACCGGCGTTGCTCCGCTTCGCCCTCGACCACGGCTACGAGTTGCGTTTCATCGAGCAGATGCCGCTGGACGCTCAGCACGGCTGGGACCGGGCGAGCATGGTCACCGCCGAGGAGATCCTGACCACGTTGGGTGGGGCGTACGAGTTGAGCCCGGATCCGGCCGGACGCGGCGCGGCCCCGGCGGAGACCTGGCTGATCGACGGCGGTCCGGCCCGGGTCGGGGTGATCGGCACGGTGACCCGTCCGTTCTGCGGCGACTGTGACCGGACCCGGATCACCGCCGACGGTCAGGTCCGCAACTGCCTGTTCGCCACCGAGGAGACGGATCTGCGCGGGGCGCTGCGCGCCGGTGCCGACGACGACGAGTTGGCGCGGCGGTGGTCGGCCGCGACCTGGCGCAAACGGGCCGGTCACGGCATCGACGACCCGAGCTTCCTGCAACCCGCCAGGCCGATGTCGGCCATCGGAGGATGACCATGGCGACCGTCACCGTCCGCTACTTTGCCGGGGCGCGAGCTGCGGCCGGGCTCAGCGAGGAGACCGTTGCGGCGGGCCGTACGCTCGACGGGTTGTTGACCGAACTGGCTGAGCGGCACGGTCGGCTGGCCCCTGTGCTTGCCGTGGCAAACTTCTTGGTCGATGGCGTGACCTGTCATGATCGGAACAAGCCGCTGCCGGCCGGAGTGACGATCGACGTCCTGCCTCCCTTCGCCGGCGGCTGAGGGGGACTTCACTCGTGCTCGCGGTACTCGGTTTCGTGGCCACCCTTGCCCTGATCACCGGGCTGATCCACCTTTACCTCTGGAAGCGGCTGGTCAAGGACACCACCAGGCCCGGCCGCTGGCGGCGGATCGGCACGGTCACCGCGGTGGTGCTGGCGCTGCTCGTACCGGCGACGATGATGGGCACCCGCGCCGGCATGTACTGGCTGGCCTGGCCGGGCTACGTCTGGCTCGCGTTGATGTTCTACCTGCTGGTGCTGCTCGTGGTGCTGGAAGTCCCGATGCTGGCGGCCCGCCTGGTGCTGCGCCGTCGCACGGCGGTGGCCGCGCCGGAGCCGGTGCTGGTCGGTCCGGCAAGCACGCCGAGCACGGCGGCCACGACCACCACGGCAGGCACGACCAGCACGGCGGCCACGACCAGCACGGCGGGCACGACCAGCACGGCGGGCACGACCACGGCGACCGACGAGCCGGCGACGCCCGGCACCCCACCGACCGCCGACGAGGCGAGCGAGCCGCCGGCCGCCGGGGCGATCGGGCCGGACCACGATCCGGGGCGCCGGCTGCTGCTGGCCCGAGGTGCCGCGATCTTCGCCGGGCTCACCGCCGCCGGTCTGGTCGGCAGTGGCGTACGCACCGCGATGGGTCCGCCGCGACTGGACCGGGTGCAGATTCCGCTGGCCAAGCTGCCGCGCAGCATGGACGGCCTGCGGATCGCCACCGTCTCCGACATCCACATCGGGCCGCTGCGCGGTCGGATACACACCGAGCGGATCGTCGCCGCGATCAACCGCCTGGACGCCGACCTCGTCGCCGTCGTCGGCGACCTGGTCGACGGTACGGTGGCCGAGTTGGGCGAGGCCGCGGCACCCCTGCGTGATCTGCGGGCCCGGCACGGCAGCTACTTCGTCACCGGCAACCACGAGTACTACTCAGGTGTCGAGGAGTGGGTGGCCGAGGTCGACCGGCTCGGGCTGCGGGTGCTCCAGAACGAGCGGCTGGAGATCGCCACCCGCAACGGTGTACTGGACCTGGCCGGGGTCAACGACGTCAGCGCGGCGGGTACCGGGGTGGCCGCCCCGGCCGACTACGCCGCCGCGCTCGCCGACCGCGACCCGTCCCGCCCGGTGGTGCTGCTGGCACACCAGCCGGTGGCCGCGTTCGAGGCGGCGAAGTACAACGTCGACCTGCAACTGTCCGGCCACACCCACGGCGGCCAGATCGTCCCGTTCAATCTGCTGGTACGGCTCGAACAGCCGGTGGTGTCCGGCCTCGGTGAGGTGGACGGCACGAAGGTGTACGTCACAAACGGCGCCGGCTTCTGGGGCCCGCCGGTCCGGGTCGGCGCGGAGCCACAGATCACTCTCGTGGAGTTGCGCTCGGCATAGCGCACCTCACCTTCGTGCGTGGCGACGCGCGGGAGCGCCACCGGTCGTGGCAGGATGCGGCGTGCCCCCGTTCAGCGCCGTACCCCCCGGTGGCCTGCCGCCCTTCGTCGCGGACCTGCACATCCACTCGAAATACTCGCGAGCGTGCAGCCGTGATCTGACCCTGCCGAATCTCGGCTGGTGGGCGCGACGCAAGGGCATCTCGGTCCTCGGCACCGGCGATTTCACCCACCCCGCCTGGTACGACCATCTGCGCGAGACGCTGCATCCGGCCGAGCCCGGCCTGTACCGGCTGTCGGCGGAGATGGAGCGGGACATCGCCCGCCGCCTGCCGCCGAGGCTGGCCAGCGAGGCGGACACCGACCCGGTCCGGTTCATGCTCAGCGTGGAGATCTCGACGATCTACAAGCGGGACGACCGGACCCGCAAGGTGCACCACCTGATCTATCTGCCGGATCTGGACGCGGTGGGCCGGTTCAACGCCGCGCTGGGCCGCATCGGCAACCTGGGCTCGGACGGCCGGCCGATCCTCGGCCTGGACTCCCGGGACCTGCTGGAGATCACCCTGGAGGCGAGCCCGGACGGCTACCTGGTCCCGGCGCACATCTGGACCCCGTGGTTCTCCGCGTTGGGCTCGAAGTCCGGCTTCGACGCGATCGCCGACTGCTATGCCGATCTGGCCGAGCACATCTTCGCCGTGGAGACCGGGCTCTCCAGCGACCCGGAGATGAACTGGCGGGTCGGCAGCCTGGACCGTTACCGCCTGGTCTCCAACTCCGACGCGCACTCGCCGCCCGCGCTGGCCCGGGAGGCCACCGTCTTCGCCGCGCCTCGGGACTACTTCGGCATCCGGGACGCGCTGCGCACCGGCGACGGGTTGGCCGGCACCATCGAGTTCTTCCCCGAGGAGGGGAAGTACCACGCCGACGGCCACCGGCTGTGCGGGGTGAACTGGGCACCCGAACGCACCCGGCAGGCCGGGGGGCGGTGCCCGGAGTGCGGCAAGCCGCTCACGGTGGGCGTACTCAGTCGGGTCGAGGAATTGGCCGACCGCCCGCACGGGTACCGGCCGGAGCACGCCCGTGAGGTGACCCATCTGATCCAGCTCGCCGAGATCCTCGGTGAGATCAACAAGGTCGGGCCGCGATCGAAGAAGGTCGAGGGGAAGCTCACCGACCTGGTCGCCGCGCTCGGGCCCGAGTTGGAGATCCTGACCCGTACCCCGTTGGACGAGATCGGCCGGGTCGGCGGGGAGTTGCTCGCCGAGGGCATCGGTCGGCTGCGCCGGGGCGAGGTGCGTCGGGTGCCCGGCTACGACGGCGAGTACGGCGTGATCACGCTGTTCGATCCGGCCGAGTTGAGCAACTCCGGCGCCTCGGGCGGCCAGGAGACACTGTTCGACGTGCCGGTCCCCGCGCAGCGTCGACCCGCCGACGCGGACAAGCCGGTCGCCAAGGTCAAGCGGCCGGCGACCAAGGCCGAACCGAAGCGTCAACCGGCCCCACCACCGCCGCCGATCGCCCCGCAGCCCTCTCCGCACGAGCCGTTCGAGCCGATGCTCGCCGGCATGGAGGAGGTCGGCACCGGGCTGCTCGACCGGCTCGACGCGATGCAACGGGTCGCCGCCTCGGCCCCCGGTGGTCCGCTGCTGATCGTCGCCGGACCGGGTACCGGCAAGACCCGTACGCTCACCCACCGGATCGCGTACCTCTGTGCCGAGCTGAACGTCTTCCCCGAGCAGTGTCTGGCGATCACCTTCACCCGACGGGCTGCCGAGGAACTTCGGCACCGCCTCGACGGCCTGCTCGGCCCGGTCGCCGAGGACGTCACGGTGGGCACCTTCCACTCGCTCGGGTTGACCATCCTGCGGGAGAACGCCGAGGCAGCGGGCCTGCCGGGCGACTTCCGGATCGCCGACGACGCCGAGCGGGCAGCGGCTCGCGCGGAGGCCGGCGACGACCTGGCCCGGTACACCGGGCTGCTGCGCAAGCAGGGCATGGTCGACCTGGACGAGCTGCTCACAGTGCCGGTCGCGCTGCTGCGCGAGAACCGCAAGCTGGTCCAGCGGTACCGGGACCGCTGGCAGTGGATCTTCGTCGACGAGTACCAGGACGTCGACGCGGTGCAGTACGAGCTGTTGCGGCTGCTCAGCCCCGCCGACGGCAACCTCTGCGCGATCGGCGACCCGGACCAGGCCATCTACTCGTTCCGGGGCGCCGACGTCGGGTACTTCCTGCGCTTCTCCCAGGACTTCACCGACGCCCGGCTGGTCCGGCTCAACCGCAACTACCGGTCCTCCGCGCCGATCCTGGCCGCCGCGGTACAGGCGATCGCGCCGTCGTCGCTGGTCCGGGGCCGCCGGCTGGATCCGGCCCGGCTCGACCCCGAGGCCCCGCTGGTGGGTCGGTACGCCGCGGCCTCCGTCGCCGACGAGGCCGATTTCGTGGTACGCACCGTCGACGAACTGGTCGGCGGCCTGTCGCACCGGTCGCTGGACTCCGGTCGGATCGACGGCCGGTCGACCACGCTGTCCTTCTCCGACATCGCCGTGCTCTACCGGACCGATTCGCAGGCGGCCGCGCTCGTGGATGCCCTGTCCCGGGCGAACATCCCGGTGCAGAAGCGCTCGCACGACCGGCTGCGGGACCGACCCGGGGTGCTGGCCATCGCCCGCGAGCTGCGGCACGCCTCGGGCGTGGACGGCGCGCTGCCCGCCCGGGTACGCCTCGCCGGGCAGGTCCTCGCCGAACGCTTCGCCATCCCCACCCTGGACGGTTCCGGCGGGGTCCGCCCGGAGGACGTGCGGACCGCCGTCGACCTGCTCACGCCGCTGGCCCGCCGGTGCGGCGACGACCTGGAGATGTTCCTGTCCCAGCTCGCCACCGGCGCGGAGGTGGACGCCCTCGATCCGCGCGCCGAGGCGGTCACCCTGCTGACCCTGCACGCCGCGAAGGGCCTGGAGTTCCCAGTGGTCTTCCTGGTCGGTGCCGAGGACGGGCTGCTGCCGCTGCGCTGGCCGGGCTCGACGCCCGACGACGACGCGGTCGCCGAGGAACGCCGGTTGTTCTTCGTCGGCCTGACCCGGGCGCAGGATCGGCTCTACGTCAGCCACGCGGCCCGTCGGGTCCGGCACGGCTCGGAGCACGACTGCCGACCGTCGCCGTTCCTTGATGTGATCGATCCGGGTCTGTTCGAGCGACTCGGTGACGTTGACGCACCTCGCCGTCCGAAGGACCGTCAGCTGCGGCTCATCTGACCCACCTGCGAAGAGTTGACCGGCTGCCTTCCGGGCCGAGCCGAGCCGGCGTACGCGCTACCGTGACGTGGGTGACGGAGGAGGGCGTGCATGGCGAACTACGGACCACCGGGCGGCGGCCCGCAACCGTGGCACGAGCCGCGACCCGGCGAGGTGCACGGCCAGGTGTACGGCTCCGGGCAGACCCACGAACCCGGGCAGGTGTACGACTCCGGCCACGTCTACGGCTCCGGGCAGGTGTACGGCTCCGGCCAGGGCGGCTACGAGGCTGGGCAGGGGTACGGCGCTGGGCAGGGCTATGAAGCTGGGCAGGGGTACGGCGCTGGGCAGGGCTACGAGGCTGGGCAGGGCTATGGCGGGTATCCGCAGGGTGGCCAGGTCCGTCAGGACGACGCGGGGGTGGCTGCGTACGCCGGTCAACCCACGCCACCGCCGGAGCGTCGGCGCGGTCGTACGCCGATGATCGCCGCGCTGGTGGCGGTGCTGGTGTTGGCCGCCGCCGGCGGGGTGGCGTTCTACCTGCTCGGGCAGGACGAGTCGACTCCCGCTGCGGTGGCCGCGCCGACCCAGGATCCGCTGCCGACCGACGATCCGTCCGACGACGAGGAAGACCCCGGGACCGGGGTCCCGGCCGCCAACTCGTCCACCGATCCCCGGTTCGTCGAGCAGGGACAGTGTGTGCGCAACGACGCGCCGACCGGCGGCAAACCCAAGCTGCTGATCACCGACTGCGAACCCTCGGCGTACGAGGTGTTGCAGCGCTTCGACGGCAAGACCAGCGGGGAGAAGGACGCCGAGGCGAAGTGCGCCAAGGTCGACGGTTACACGAACTGGTACTTCTACGACAGCGAGTTGGACTCGCTCGACTTCGTCCTCTGCCTGAAGCGACGCGGCTGAGTCGACGATCGGCAAAACTAGTGCTGTCTAGCGTGGATGCTAGACAGCACTAGTTTTATGTCGACGGTCGACACGCCGTAGCCTCCTCTACCGATGTCTAGCTCCTTGGCTAGACGGCCCGATACTCTGCGATTCGTGGATCCGGTCCGCAACCCGTACGCTCCGGGCGCCGGTCAGCGCCCGCCCGAACTCGCCGGGCGGGGGCGGGAACTGGACGTCTTCGACATCGTCCTGGAACGGATCGCGCGCGGCCGACCGGAACGCAGCCTGATGCTCACCGGCCTGCGGGGCGTCGGCAAGACCGTACTGCTCAACACGCTTCGATCGCAGGCCATCAACCGGCTCTGGGGCAGCGGCAAGATCGAGGCTCGACCGGATCAGTCGCTGCGCCGACCGATCGCCGCCGCCCTGCACATGGCCGTCCGGGAACTCGCTCCCCGGCACCGGGCACCGGACCGCATCGACGCCTTCCTCGGGGTGCTCAAAGCCTTCGCCCAACGGGGTGCCCCGACCGGCCGGGGTGGTGCCGCCCCGAAGCTGCGGGACCGCTGGCAGCCCGGCATCGACGTACCGGCGGCCAGGGGACGCGCCGACTCCGGCGACATCGAGATCGACCTGGTGGAGCTGCTCACCGACGCCGCCTCGGTCGCCAGCGACGTCGGCACCGGCGTGGCCATCTTCATCGACGAGATGCAGGACCTCGGGCCGGAGGAGGTCTCCGCGCTCTGCGCCGCCTGCCACGAACTGTCCCAACTCGGCGCGCCACTCATCGTGGTCGGCGCGGGACTGCCGCACCTGCCGGCGGTACTGAGCGCGGCCAAGTCGTACTCCGAGCGGCTGTTCCGCTACCAACGCATCGACCGGCTCGACCGGATCGCCGCCGACCAGGCACTCTGCGCCCCGGCCGAGCGCGAGGACGTGGAGTACGAGGCGAAGGCGCTCGACCTGCTCTACGAGAAGTCCGGCGGCTACCCGTACTTCGTCCAGGCGTACGGCAAGGCGACCTGGGATCACGCGCCCCGCTCACCGATCACCGCTGCCGACGTACGGGTTGCCGCGCCGGAGGCCGAGGCGGAGTTGGCGGTGGGCTTCTTCGGCTCCCGGTTCGAGCGGGCCACCCCGGCGGAACGGGAGTACATGCGGGCGATGGCCGCCCTCTCCCTGGTCGAGGGGGCAGCGGATGGCGGCGGACGGGACGACATGGACGCGGCGGTGCCGACCGCCGAGATCGCCCGCGCCCTCGGTCGTAAGCCCGCCAGCCTCTCCCCGGCCCGCGACGCGCTGATCAAGAAGGGGCTTATCTACTCCGGAGAACGCGGCACTGTCGCCTTCACCGTCCCCCACTTCGGCCGCTACCTGCGCACCCAACCCGCCTGACTGTCGGCCGGCTTCGGTTGAGGGGTGTCAGGCGGTCGGGCTGCCGGCCTTTGCCAGCTCGACGAAGGAGTGCCAGGCCGTCGGCTCGAAGGCGAGCGTCCCGCCGTCGCGGTCCTTGGTGTCCCGGACGAGGACGACGCCGGGGAGGTTGTCGGCGACCTCGACACAGTCACCGCCGTTGTTGCCGCTCTTGCTGCTCTTACGCCACTGCGCACCGGTCATGTCCATGATGCTGCCGCTTCCGTGATCAGCTCCAGGGACTGCGTCCGCGACAGGGCCTCGCCACGGATGCGTTCCCACCTGCGGCCCAGGGTAGCAACGTCCGCAGGGTTATCGATGATCTTCGCCTCGGCCTGGCTGTCGGCGTGACCGAGCACGCTGCCGTCGTCCAGTTCGGCGAGGGTGAAGGGTCCGCCCAGACCGGGGTACATGCCGACCGACGCGGGCACGACGTGGATCGTCGTGGTGGGGTGGGTGCCGCACGCCACCAGGTGCTCACACTGTTCCCGCATCAGGGCCCGGTCACCGTAGGCGGACCGACGCAGCACCAACTCGTCGAGCACCACGACCAGCATCGGTGGGTTGTCCCGCCGCAGGATCGCCTGCCGTTGAAGGCGGGCCTCCACTAATCGTCCGACATCGTCGGTGGTCAGCTTTTCCCCGGCCAGCGTCGCCCGCGCGTACGCCTCGGTCTGGAGCAGACCCGGCACCCAGGCCAACTGGAAAGCGCGCAGCGCCACCGCCTCGCGCTCGATGTCCACCCACCGCCGGAACCAGGCCGGCTCGCGCCGCTTGAGAACGTCTGGCCACAGCTCGGTCACCTCGCGACCGAGGACCGCGGCGACCCTCCGGCGTGTCTGCGGACGCGGGATGCGTCCATGGCTCGCCCACCGCGCGGCGGTCTTCGGGTCGACACCGACCTGCGCCGCGAGGGTGTCGGCGGTCTCGCCCGCCTCGGTCATGGCTGCTACAACGGCACGGTTCACTCTGCGGTCCCTCCTGGACGTCCCGGGACACTCAGTCTCCACTCCGATACGGGGTGTATGGGGGACGCAATCGCCGGAAAGGTGGAAATCAGGACGGCGCTGCCAGTGGAGGACCCGAACCCGCTGGTCGCGCTGTCGGGGCCGCCCCGACCCGGCGAGCACCTCCGGGGCGGCCCCTTCCATCTCTGCTGGTAGCCGAGGAGGCACCCGTGTCCGACCGTGATGCCCGGTGACCGGCCGTCGGGAGGACGGGATTCCCCGGGTGAGCCCCGGCGTCTACCTGCTGAACCGGGACGCGTCTCCGCAGTTCCACGTGCCGATCCTGGTCCGCGTGATCCGCGAACTGACCGACCGCCACCCGCCGTACGGCTGGACGTGGATCGACTGCTACCAGCTCGACCGGCACGGAGACGCGACCGAGAAGCGTCAGTTGTTCGTGATGCCGGAGGGGATCCGCCCGGTGCACGTCGCGCCGGTCCCGTACCCCGCTCGACGCGCTTCGGCGCGGACCAGCCGGTGAGGTGTCCGCACGGGGAACAGTCAGACCTTGGACCAGGGTGGCGGGAAGACGACTTCGCCCTGCGGCGGGGCTGGCTCACCGCTCGTCGACGGCGGCAGCACCAGGGCCTGCCACGGCTCACCAAGCCCCGACCAGGGGCTCGTCAGACCCATCCGGTCGGCCCGGCTGAACCCGAAACGCCTGTAGTACGCCGGGTCGCCGAGCACCACGACCAGTCGCTCACCGAGTTCCGTGGCCGCCTCCAGGCCGGCCTGCACCACGGAGGTGCCGAGCCCGATCCGCTGACGGTGGGGTGCCACCGCCACCGGGCCGAGTGCCAGTGCCGGGGCGGTGTGCTCGTCCGCGCACACGAGGACCCGGGTGAACAGGGCGTAGCCGACGATCTCACCGCCGTACTCGGCGACCATCGCCAGCTCCGGAAGCCAGGCGTCGCCGCCGCGCAGCTCCTCGACGAGCCGTACCTCTGGCGGGGTTGCCACGTCCGGCCGGGCGAAGGCCGCAGCCAGCACCCGACGGACCGCGCCGGTGTCAGCCGGCTCCTCGGGTCGTAGCCGCAGCGTCGTCACGCCGCGAGGTTACCGCCTGTGGCCCGTCCATCCGCGATGGTCGCTGGAATCGGCGCGCCGTCCGTCATCACCCGGTCGATCGAGATCCGCCGTTGTGGCGAGTGACCGCGGCCCGAAGAGGGTATGACTGGTCCATGACGCCCGTACGGTTCCTCGCCCGCGCCATGCTCAGCGGCATCTTCCTGGTCAGCGGCGCTCGCAACTTCACCCAGCCGGAGCGCCTGGTACCCGCAGCCGAGCCCATCACCGATCGAGTGACGCCCCTGCTGCAACGGATTCATCCGAGCATCCCCACCGACACCGCGACGCTGATCCGCGCAAACGCCGCCGTTCAGGTCGGTGCCGGACTGATGCTCGCCACCGGGCGGTTCACCCGGCCGGCGGCGCTGGTCCTGGCGGGCACCCTGGTCCCGGTGACGCTGGCCGGGCATCCATTCTGGCGTCAAGAGGACCCGGCGCAGCGCCACAACCACCAGACTCACTTCCTGAAGAACATCGGTCTCTTCGGTGGACTGCTGCTCGCCGCCGCCGACACTCAGGGAAAGCCGGGGCTGCGTTGGCGGGCCGGGCACCGCATCGACCACTCTCGACGGTCGGTGAGCCGCGCCGTGCGTACCGCCCGCCGTGAGGCCCGCATCGCCGCCGTGTCCGCAGCCACCGCCCGTCGACTTCCCGGCTGACCTGCGATTACCGGCCCCCACCCCCCGCTAAGGCCGCGAATCACCTGAACCGCCCGCTAGGCGTTAACGCGGTGGAAATGTCAAAAGAATGTGTGGGATCGGACACGGTCGCATAACGCGGGAGGCACTGACGTGAGGCGCCGTTCTAGGCTCCCTACCGGACCTGGACGGGTAGGACGACCTTGGTACGGGGGTGGCCACGCCATGCCGACGAATGTCGGTAGAAGGCTGGACCGCCTCGCCGCAGTCCGTCGCGTAACGCGTGGGATCGATCGAAGAAGAGTCGTACGGACCGGCATCGTGGCCGCCGTCGCCTATGCCGCTTGGCTTGCCATCGGTGCATTCGGGCGGCCGTACAACTTCTTCGACATGAAGATCTACCACGGTGCGGTGGTCTGGTGGGCGAGCGGTCATGAGCTGTACGAGTTTGTCGCACCCGACACCACATTGGGTTTCACCTATCCACCCTTCGCGGGCCTGGCCATGCTGCCCATGGCGCACCTGCCGGTGACCATGGCTGGTCTGGTGAACGCGTTGATGAGCATCGCCGCCCTGGCCGTGGTGCTGGCCGCGCTGCTGCGCCCGATCGTCGACCGGATGGGATGGCCACTGTGGTACACGGTGGCCATCGCCACGCCGCTGGCGACCGCCATCGAACCGGTCCGGGAGACCCTCGGATACGGGCAGGTCAACCTGCTGCTGTTCGCCCTGATCATGGCGGACATGGTGGCCCTGCGCTGGCGGTCCCGTCGCGGTACGCACCAGGCCGACACCGACGGCCCAGTGCTGCGGTTCATCTACAGCGGCGCCTGGGCCGGCGTGGGCATCGGGCTGGCCACGGCGGTCAAGCTGACCCCGGCCCTGTTCATCTTCTATCTGATCATCACTCGACAGTGGCGGGTCGCCTGGACGGCCATCGGTACCACGGTCGGCGTCACCATCGGCAGCTTCGGCATCGTCGGAGCCGAATCCCGGGCCTACTTCGGCAGCGTGCTGTGGCAGACCGAGCGGGTCGGTGCGGCCGACATGACGCCCAACCAGTCGCTGGCCGGGCTCCTGGCCCGACTCTACGATTCGATCGAGACCCCCGGCCTGCTCTGGCTCGCGTTCGCCGTACTGGTGCTCACGCTCGGTCTGTCCCGGGCCGCCAACGCGCACTCCGACGGCGACGAACTGACCGCCTTCACCCTGGTCGGGTTGACCGCCAACGTGATCAGCCCGATCTCCTGGACGCACCATCTCGTCTGGGTGATCCCGGCGATCATCGTGCTGGCCGACGCGGCGATCCGCCGCCGCGACGCGAGTCGGGGACTTGTCGCCCGAGCCACGGCAGGGCCCTACGGCGGCCCTCCGGGAGTGGCCGCGCTACGCCCGCCGATCTGGTACCCGACGTTGACCGGCATCCGGCACGGCATCGCCGCCGTCGGGCTCTACCTGCTCTTCCTGATCTCACCGATCTGGCCGTACGAACATCAGCTGCCGGAAGTCTCGCACTACGCCGACGGCCTGTTCGGCGCGGTGATGGAGAACTCCCTGATCCTGGCCCTGATCGTGCTTGTCGCCGCGCTGCCGTGGCGGCCCGGCGCAGAGCCGGCCTTCCTGACCGACCGGATGGCCCGCAACGCCATCCTGTACGGCCGACGGTAGGGCATCAGGGGCAGTTCACCCACTCCTCGGTGCCGTCGGTGAAGACCTGCCGCTTCCAGATCGGCAGGCGGGCCTTCACCTCGTCCACCAGACGAGCGCAGGCGGCGAACGCGGCGGCGCGGTGCGCGGTGCTGACCGCCGCCACCAGGGCCGCGTCGCCGATGGCCAGTGGGCCGATCCGGTGCGACACGGCCACCGCGTACACCTCGGGGTCCGCGGCGATCTCGGCGGCCACCTCCCGCAGCACCCGCTCGGCGCTCGGATGGCCCTCGTACTCCAGGCTGGCCACCGCTCGCCCGTGGTCGTGGTCGCGGACCACCCCGGCGAACGAGACCACCGCGCCGGCCCGGTGGTCGGCCACCGCGGCCTCGTGCGCGGCAAGATCCAACGGCTGTTCGGTGACGGTTCCGATCAGGATCACCATGTCCGCTCCCCGGGCAGCAACGGCAACGGTACGACCGGCACCTGATCCCCGACCGTTCCGGAACTGCCCGGCGCGATGACCGCGAACCCGTCGGCCCCGGACAGCCCTCGCAACATCGCCGAACCAACGTGCCGCACCGGATGCGCGGTCCCGGCCGCCCGATCGAGCCGGACCAGGGCCAGGTGGGTGTGGTTCCCCCGACCGGGAATCGGCTCGGCGAGCGTGGCGTGCGGAAGTACCGGCATCGGCCGGCCGGCGAGACCCGCCAGCAGCGGCGCGACGAGCGAGACCAGGGCGATGACGGCGGACTGCGGATTGCCCGGCAGGCCGGCCACGAATCGGGTCCGCCCGTCGGGGCCGGTCACCCGGGCCAGCAGCATCGGAAAGCCGGGTCGCACCGCGACGGTGTTGACCACGTAGTCCGCGCCCAGTGTCGCCAGCGCGGGGTGCAGGTGGTCGACCGGGCCGTGCATGGTGCCGCCGGTGGTGCAGACGAGGTCGACCTCGGCCAACGCGCTGCGCAGCGCCGCCTCGTGGGCGGGCAACGTGTCGGCGACCGGCCCGACCACATCTGTCGTACGCACCTGGCAGCCGTACCGCCGCAGCCAGGCCGGGACGGCCGGGCCGAGCGCGTCGCGGATCCGGCCGGCGGCGGGCGGACCGGCGGTCAACAACTCGTCACCGAAGACCAGCAACGCGGCCCGAGGCTGCGCACGTACCCGCAGGGTGTCGTGTCCGCAGGAGGCGGCGAGACCGATCACCGACGGATCGACCGGGGTCCCGGCCGGCAGCAGTTCCTCACCGGCGGCAGCCTCCTCGCCGGGCAGCCGCCACTCCGGTGCCGGTCGCGGCACACCGTCGACAAACCCCTCATGGGTACGCGTCGACTCCTCCACCCGCAGCACGGCCGATGCCCCCGAGGGCACCATCGCCCCCGTCGCGATCTCGACGGTCGTCCCGTCCTCGGTCAACGGAGCCGGCGTCGTGCCGGCCAGCACCCGCCCGACGATCCGCCACGGGCCGGGGCCGCGTACCGCCCAGCCGTCCACGCTGGACGTGGTGAACGCCGGCAGGTCGGTCCGGGGCGCCAGCGGCTCGGCGAGGGTGTGCCCGTCGGCGTCGGCGAGCGGCACGTCGACTGTGGGAAGCGCGGCAGCCAGGCCAACCGCGTACGCCCGCGACCGCGCCTGTTCCCAGCCCATCGGCCCGGACCCGGCGGCGTCTGCGGTTTTCGTGCTCACCAGCGAGAGCCTATCGGTTCGGTCAGTGGTCGCCACCGCGCAACTGTTCGACCGCGTGCGTGAGGATCGGCCCCAGCACGGCGAGGCCGTCCCGCGCTCCGCCGGTCGAGCCGGGCAGGTTCACCACGAGCGTTCGACCCGCCACCCCGGCCACCGCCCGGGACAGCGCCGCCGTGGGCACCTTGTCGCGGCTGTGGGCGCGGATCGCCTCGGCGATGCCGGGGATCTCGTAGTCAAGCAGCGCCCGAGTCACGTCCGGGGTCCGGTCGGTCGGGGTGATTCCCGTCCCGCCGCTTGTCAACACCACGTCGACGGCGTCCGCCACGGCCTGTCGGATCGCCAGACCGACCGGCTCCCCGTCGGGCACCACCACCGGATCGTCCACCGTGCAGCCCCACTCGCGCAGTCCCGCGACGAGCAGCGGACCACTCGTGTCGGCGTAGACACCGGCGACAGCCCGGTTGGACGCCACCACCACCCGGGCCCGGATCACGGTCGGTCCTGCGGACGCTGCCACAGGCCGGTCTTGCCGCCCTCCTTGCGCAGCACCCGTACCGCCTCGACACTCGCCGCCGGATCCACCGCCTTGACCATGTCGACCAGGGTCAACCCGGCGACGGCGACCGCGGTCAACGCCTCCATCTCGACGCCGGTACGGTCGGCGGTGCGAGCGGTCGCGGTGATCTCGACCGTGTCCGTGGTGAGGGCCAGGTCGACCGTGACGCCGTGCAGCGCGATCGGATGGCACAGCGGAATCAGGTCCGGCGTACGTTTCGCGCCCATGATCCCGGCCAGCCGCCCGACCGCCAGCGCATCCCCCTTGGGCAGCCCGTCGCGGCGCAACAACTCGATCACCTCAGCGGTGGTACGCAACCGACCGGCGGCGACCGCCAGGCGGCCGGTGACCTCCTTGGCGGAGACATCGACCATGCGGGCCGCGCCGCTCTCGTCGACATGGCTGAGTTCGGCGGGTTGGGTCACGCCGGCGAGCCTATCTGTGCGCGTGGTCCCTGCGCTGAGGGAAGGGGCGGCACCCACAGAGCCGCCCCTTCCTCACCGGCCCGCCGTCAGGTAGCTGGGGTCACCTGACGGCGGTGGTCGCGACAAGATCCCTCGTCAGCGGAATCTCCCCCGTCGCCGAACAGTCGGACGCTATCGAACGTGGCGATAAAAATTCGATAAGAACCTTGCCGGTGGGAAGTTGCCGAATGCCGCTCGCCCTCGACCGCAGCTGCCAGCCGGTTCAGCTCCCCTGATCCGCCTGGGCCAGCCGGCGTTCCACCTCCGCCTGCTCCGGCACACCCATCCGCCGGAAGATCGCCAGTGCCCGCTCCCAGTGCCGGCGCGCCTCCGCCGGATCGGTGGCGAGCAGATGCTCCGCCAACCCAGCCAACGCCCGCCCCTGCTCGTACGGGTGGGCTATCCGGGTTGCCAACCGCAATGCTTCGTGGTGCAGGTCGGACGCACGGCTGTCGTCACCGAGGATCGCCATGGTCAGTGCCAGGTCGTTGAGCGCCGCCGCCTGCGCATGCGGCTCACCCGCCTCGAATGCCAACTGTCGGGCGGCCTCGTGCTGCACGGCCGCTTCAGCAACCCGCCCCAAACCTCGTAACGCGATACCGAGGTCGTTGCGTACCTCTGCCTCCGCGAAGCGGTGGCCGGTACGCTCCCGCAGCGCCAGCGCCGCTCGCAACACGCGTATTGCCGCGTTGTGCTGCCCGACCCGGCACTTCACTGCGCCGATGTGGCTCAGCGCGTTGAGCAGGTGGAACTGATTACCGTGCTGGCGGGCCAGGTAGAGGTGCAGGCGGTGCAGACGCAGCGCCTCGTCGTATCGGCCGAGCAAGGCCAGGGCGAGCCCCACGTTCGGCAGAGGGCTGGGCAGTTCACCGAGATCGAAGCCTTTCCGCCAGCGCAGTCCTTCGAGCCCGACCCGCACTGCCTCGTGGAGTTCGCCCCGAATCCAGTGAACAGCGACCAGATTGGCCCGATAGCGGTCGCCGTTGATGAAGTCACCGCGCCGCTCGGCGGACGTCACTGCCGCACGGACGTGATTCAGCGCCTCGGCGTAGTTGCCTTTGCGGAGATAGGCAGAGGCGACATAGTTGTGCATGATGGCGGCGGCGGGCTCGTTCTTGGCTGCCCGCGCGGCTTCCAGCCCGGCAAGGTGCGCACGGATGATGTCGTCGTAATAGCCGCGAACATAGAGGAATCGCCAGAGCACTCGGGCCAGGCGCCAGGAATGGTCATGGTGCCCCCATTCGCCGGCCCGCACGACGAGCGCCACCAGAGTCGATCGCTCATCCTCCATCCATTCTTTCGTGCGCGATGCCGTGACGGCCAAGAGATCCGGCAGGCGCGGCGGATCGAGTGACACGTACTTACGCACACCCCGAGACTCGAGTTCTTCTGCGATGGGAAACGACAGATGCAGCATGATGTCGACCAGATCCACCAACGCCCGGTCACGTGTCACCCCGCGGTCCTGAGTGACGGACAGTTCGTGGGCGTACTCAGGTGATCTCAGCAAGATTCGGGTAGGTAGCGGTATTCGAAGTGAGTCAGGTG